>JAOTWK010000263.1 GCA_029862935.1 Gemmatimonadota bacterium
CAGCCCGATCGCACGCGGAGCAGAGCGGTCACCACTTCGAGGTGATCGCCGCCGCTGAAGGAATGCAACTGACCCTCTGACGTGGAGGATAGGGATATGCGTTGGCGAATGGCTCTCGCCGTAGCCGTCATGGCCGGTCTGCTGCTCCCGGGCAGTGGACTCGCACAGGACGCCCGCCCGGGCATTGCCGTCTTGCCGTTCGAAGACGGTGGCTCGTACGGACAGGACAAGGAGGACTTCCAGGCGCTCACCGTCGGGCTCCAGCAAATGCTCATCACCGAGTTCGCCGCCAACACCGGGTTGCGGGTGGTCGACCGAGGTCGCGTCAACGAGCTCTTGGCTGAGCAGGATCTTGGGGCATCCGGTCGTGTCGACGCCAACACGGCGGCGAGGATTGGCAAGGTGGTGGGCGCACGGTACATGGTCATGGGTGGCTTCGTCGATTTCTACGGTGACATGCGGGTCGACATCCGTATCGTGAATACGGAAACAACGGAGGTCGTCAAGGTCGAGCGTCGCCGTGATGACCGCGCCAAGCTCTTCACCATGGTGGTCGATCTCGCAGATGGGATCACCAAGGGGCTCAGGCTCCCAGCCTTGTCCGGAGACCTGCTCCAGCAGCGTCAGGACCGCAGCGAGCGGATCGATCAGGAAGCGGTGCGGCTCTACACGAAGGCACTCCTGTATGCCGACCGTGGCGACCACGAAAAGGCCGTCGAGCTGTTCAACCAAGTGACGACCCGCTTCCCCGACTACACGGAGGCACACGAGGCCCTGCGGCAGATCCAGGGATCGTAGCGCCTCCGCGTGACGGCGCCCGTCGGGAACGTCGAGAGTCGTGATGGGGCGGATTGCGGTACCCGTGGTCCGCTCCATACGCCCAACGGCGTGACGGATTGTCCAGCTGAGACCACGGGTAGCGACCCACGCGCATGAAGTACACACTTCTCCACACCGCAGCGTATCCAGTTACGAGCGTCGCGGCGGCGCTCGCCAGCGAAGGCGTCACCGCCAAGCTCGTCCACGAGCCAACCGATCTCACAGGTACCGATCAACCCACGGCATTCCTGCTCGATCCGAGCAGCCGATCCTCGTTCTCCGTGGTCCAACTCCGCCGGTTCATTCAGGCCGGGGGCGCGGTCGTGCTCCTTGGCGCGGTCGATGAGCACGACGTTCCGGATGCTGTGCCCGACGACGTCGTGTCTGCCTACGTCACCTATCCGTATGCGCCCCGTCGATTGCTGGTCGGCCTGCGCACCGCCTACGCCGAAGCAGCCGCGCGGCGAGACGCCTTTCAAGTGCGCCGGGAGGCGGCGCTCCGATCGAAAGAGCTGCGGGAACTCACCCGGATCGGCATGGCACTCACCACGGAGCGGGACTACAACACGCTGCTCGAGCTGATCTTGTCGCTCGCCCTCCAGATCACCGACTCGGATGCTGCAAGCCTGTACATCGTCGAGCGGCCGGAAGACGAGCCACAGCGCCTCCGGTTCAAGCTCTCGCAGAACGTGTCACGCCCCGACATTCCGTTTGTCGAGTTCACGATGCCACTCGACATGCAGAGCATCGCCGGCAATGTCGCCGTGACGGGGCAACCCCTGGCCATCGACGATGTGTACGACCTGCCAGGTGACGTGGAGTACACGTTCAATCGGTCCTTCGACGAGCAGTACGGGTATCGCTCCAAATCAATGCTCACGATCCCCATGAAGGATCACAAAGAGGAGATCATCGGGGTCCTCCAGCTGATCAACCGGAAACGGCACGGCGATCAGAAGCTCGCCGAGCCGCGCGACTTCGAGCGCGGCGTGGTGCCGTACTCGCACCGACAGGTCGATCTCGTATCCGCCCTCGCCGGGCAGGCCGCCGTGTCGATCGAGAACAGTCAGCTGTACGAAGACATCGAGCGGCTGTTCGAGGGATTCGTGCGTGCCTCCGTCACGGCGATCGAGCAGCGCGACCCCACGACATTTGGACACTCCGGTCGGGTTGCGTCGATGACGGTTGCCCTGGCGGAGACCGTCGATCGCAGCGACGACGGCCCGTATCGCCATGTGGCTTTTTCCCGCGAAGACGTCCGGCAAATCCGCTACGCAGGGCTGCTCCACGACTTCGGCAAGGTCGGGGTGCGGGAGCAGGTGCTCGTCAAAGCCAAGAAACTGTACCCGTCAGACCTAGCGCTCCTCAAGCAGCGCTATGCGTTCATCCGCAGGACGGCTGAAAGCGACTTCCATCGCCAGCGTGCCGACTATCTCGAGCAACACGGTCAGCGTGGATATGGTGACTTCGCGACACGGCTCCGCCACGACTACGACATGCGGCTTGCGGAGCTCGATGAGTTCATCCAGCTGGTGCTCAAATCGAACGAGCCCACGGTGCTGCCCGAGGGCAGCTTCGAGAGCCTGCAACGGTGGGCCAACACCCACTACGAAGATCTGGACGGGAATCTGCAGCCCTTTATCCGCGACGACGAGATCCGTTTTCTATCGATTCGGAAAGGCAGCCTAGACCAGACGGAGCGCCTGGAAATCGAGAGCCACGTCACGCATACGTATCATTTTCTCCTGCAGATCCCGTGGACCAAAGAACTCAAGTTCATTCCGACGATCGCGTACGGGCATCATGAGAAACTCGACGGGTCGGGGTATCCACGGCAGGTGGAGGGGGAGCACATTCCGATTCAGACCAGGATGATGACGATCGCCGACATCTTCGACGCCCTCACCGCGGCCGACCGTCCATACAAACGCGCCGTGCCCGCATCCCGCGCCCTCGACATCCTGACGGCGGAAGCGGGCGCCGGTATGCTCGACGAATCGCTCTTTGCTCTGTTCGTCGCCAGCCGCGTGTTTGAGCGCGCATCGGAGACGGGCAACCCCATGCCGTGACCGGGCCTGCCGGCCGCGCTACGTGTCACGCGACGGCAGCGGCCGCCCCCACCCTCCCCCACCGGGCGTCTCGATCGTCAACACATCTCCCCGCTGCATGCTGAGTGCGACACGGCCGCGCAGCACGTGCTCGTTGAGAGCATTGCGACCGGGTTGGCCGGATTCCCCACCCGCTGCGCCCAGCGGGCCGCGGCGACGCCGCTCGCTGATCACACTCACCTCGACATCATCGAGGGCCTCGTACCGGCGCACGACGCCGTGCCCTCCACGGTGCCGCCCGGCGCCCCCACTCGAGTCCCGCAGTGCGTAGGACCTGACCCGCACCGGGTGCTCCAACTCGAGCACCTCGATGGGCGTGTTCTGCGTGTTCGACATCCCCACGTGCACGCCCGAAGGCCCGGGACCCCGCGACGTCGCGCCCTGACCTCCACCCAACGTCTCGTAGTAGGTCCATCCCGCTCCCCCGAGCACCACATTGTTCATGGTGCCCTGACCCTGCGCCGGAACGTCGGCCGCATCCGCAAGTGCGAGAAACAATACGTCAGCCACCCGCTGCGACGTCTCGACGTTGCCGGCGGCAACCGCGTGCGGCCACGGCGCGTTCACGATGCACCCCTCGGGCGCGTGCACCGTCACCACCCGCTGCACGCCGCCATTCGTCGGCACGTCCTCACCCACGAGGCAGCGGACCACGAACAGCACGGCGGATCTGGTGACGGAAATCGGACAATTGACGTTGCCGGGCACCGCCTTGTCGCTTCCCGAAAAGTCGACGTGGAGACCGCGCTCGCTCACGTCGATGGTGACGTGCAGCCGGACGTCGTCGTCGCGGATGCCGTCGCCTTCCAGCACGTCTTCGGCCTCGTACCGTCCTGGCTGCACGCGCTGGGCGAGGGCCGCGCGTGCCCGCCGCTCGGCATACTCCAGCAGGTCGGTGACCGCAGCGTCGACGAACACACGGCCCTGCCGCGCCACGAGCTCACGAACACGAAGCGCCCCACGCTCGCACGCGGCAAACTGGGCGGCCAAATCGCCGCGACGCATGTCCGGAGTCCGCACGTTGGCGAGGAGCAACCGCGCGACATCATCCTGGACGACACCACCGACAGCCCATCGAACCGGTGGAATGATAAGACCCTCCTGAAACACCTCAGACGAGTGGGGCGGCATGCTGCCGGGTCTCATCCCGCCGACATCCGAATGATGCGCGCGTACCACCGCGTACCCGGCAAGGTCGTGTCCGAGCCCGATCGCGTGCACCATCGTGATGTCCGGGAGATGCGTGCCGCCGGTGAACGGATCGTTGAGCACGAACGTGTCGTTGGGTCGCGGATCGAGTGCCTGCACTGCGGCGACTGCCTCGGGCATGGCTCCCAGGTGGACCGGGATGTGCGCGGCCTGCGCGATCATCTGTCCTCGCGCGTCGAACAGTGCCGCGGACGAGTCCCGGCGTTCCCGGACGTTGGGAGACAACGCACTCGACACCAAGACCGCACCCATCTCCTCTGCGATGCTGGCAAAGGCGTGCGCCATGACCTCGAGCTCGATCGCATCCAGCGTCATGCGCGCTCCAAGACGACCGCGCCGGTCTCGTGCACGGTTCCCGCCCAGTCGGCCTCGATCCGGACGGTGCAGTCGGTGGCGTCGAGCGTCATCGGTCCGACGGCCCGTGACCCGGCGGCAAGCGCATCGGCGTCGGCGCGGGACCTGCCTGACACGACCCGCTGTCCGCCCGACCGTCGCGCGAGTTGAATGGCGGAGCCGGTCCGACTCGCGATGACACGGACGCTCACGATGTCCACCGGACGTGTCAGATCAGCGTGCCCAAAGCGGGTCTCGTGCATACGGTGAAACGCCTGAGGGATTCCACCCTTCCCACCGGCCGCATCGACGGTGATTTCGTGCCCCTGGCCCGGATAGCGGCAATCGGCCATCCGGCTCACCGTGGCTCGCGGCAGTGCCTCGTGCGCCTGACGCTCCAACGCTTCGAACACGGCCTCGAGATCACGGGACGCGAGGGTGGTGGCCGTTGCGTGAACCGACGCGGTGAGCTCGATGCGCGCCGGGGCTACCGCGAGCCCGAGAGCGGACAGCACCCCCGCATGGGGCGGGACGATCGCGCGCGCCATGTCCAGTTGGTCGGCGAGGCGACACGCGAACATCGGACCCGCCCCGCCGAACGCGACGAGTGTCATTCGGCGAGGATCGATACCGCGCTCGACGCTCACCCGGCGCAATGCCCGGACCATGGCAGCGGTGGCCACTTCCACGATGCCCTCCGCGCACCGCTCGGGCGACAGGTTGGCCTCATCCGCGACCCGTGTCACCGCCCGATGCGCGAGCGCCGCGTCGAGCGTCAGCTCGTCGGCAAGGGGATGCGCCGGGTCCAGCCACCCGAGCACCACGGCCGCGTCCGTCACCGTGGCCTCGGTCCCGCCCAGTCCGTAGCACGCGGGTCCCGGGATCGCGCCCGCGCTTCGCGGGCCGACACGGAGGGCACCGCCGCGATCGACCCAGGCCACGCTCCCGCCCCCGGCCCCGACGGTCTCGATCA
>JAOTWK010000264.1 GCA_029862935.1 Gemmatimonadota bacterium
GCGATCGCGAGCGGCGCCCGCAGGTCTGCGCCACGTCCAATGCCCAACGCCATGGGCGTTAAGCCCAGCACGGTCGTCACCGTGGTCATGACGATGGGTCGCAACCTCACTCGACCTGCCTCGAGGATCGCTTCTCGGAGGGCCAATCCCCGCTTCCGCATCTGATTGATGAAATCGACTTTCACGATCGCGTCGTTCACGACGATGCCGACGAGAATCACGAGCCCGATGAGGCTCATCGTATTGAGACCCTGGCCGGTGAGGAACAACGCCACCGCCGCGCCGACCGTCGCCAACGGCACGCTCAAGAGAATCGTGAACGGATGGATGAACGATTCGAACTGAGCGGCGAGAATCATGTACACCAGGAGAAGCGCCAGGGCGAACGCAAACGTCAGATCACGAAAACTTCGATCCCGTTCCTCGTTGGCACCGCCAATTTCCACGCGGACCCCTCGCGGTGGCGGAAGGTCGGCCAGCGAGCGTTGAACTTCCCCGACAGCCCCATCCAAGCCGCCCCGCACGACGTCTGCATACACCGTGACGGTTCGACCCTGTTCCAGCCGACGGATCTCGACGGGGCCCGTTTCCTCATGGGTGTTGACCAACTCTCGCAGGGGGATGCCGCGCACACGCAAGACATCGAGCGTCTCCAAGGAGCGGCGCTCGCGCTCCGGCAGTCTCACCAACACGGGGACCTTCTCATCGAAGTCCACGAACTCCGTCGCCACTTCGCCACGCATGTATTGCTCGACGGTTTCCGCAATCAGCCTTGGCTCGATCCCATAGGCAGCGGCACGCTCGCGGTCGATCTCGATCCGGATCTCGGGCTGCCCCTCGTCAGCACCGAGGGCAACGTTGGTGAGCCGCTCGAGTCCTCGGAGCTGGCGCTCGATCGCTCGGGCGTGACCGTACGCCTCGTCCAGGTTGTCGCTGCGGACCCGCACAGCCAAGTCGGCTTCACTGCCTCCGAGCAAACGGCCCAACGCTGTGGCCGAGCCCGTCTCGATCGCCAGCCCACCGGCGGGAAACGTGGCGAGGTGGGGGGCCGCTCGTTCGAGCACGGACGCGGTGCGCTCGCCGTCCCGGAGACGCACGTCAATAGCTGCCGTGTGTAATCCGCTTTCTTGATCTTCCACCCCGGCCACCGCTTCCTGCCGCCCCACACGGGTGAACACGGCGTCCACCGCATCGTCGGCCAGAAACATCGACTCCACCCGTGCGGCAGCCGTCTCGGTCTCCTCGATCGGCGTGCCGCGCGCCAGTTCGAGCCGCACCGTGAACGCACCCTGGTCGACATCGGGCAGGACATCGCGGTCGAGTGCGGTCGCGATCGCCACGCCGAGCAAGAGCGTGGCGACCGCCGCGCCGACGACGCGGCCCCGATGGTTCAACGCACGCTCCAAGAGCCCGTGATACCACTCAGCAAAGGATCGAAACTGAGTGTCGAACGCATCGAATACCGGGGCGAATATCCGCGAAGCCGATTGGCTAATGCGCCTGCCGGTTGCCGCCACGATGCGCCGGAGCCGCGACCCGTGGACGTCTCGCGACACTGCCCTCCAGCGCGCTGCGATCGTGGGCAGCAACGTCAGCGCAACCAAGAGACTTGCCAGCAGCGCAAAGGCCACAGCAAACGAGAGATCACCAAACAGCTCCCCTGCCACCCCCTCGACGTAGATGATCGGTCCAAATACACTGATCGTCGTGAGGGTCGACGCCGTGATGGCCCCCCGTACTTCATCGGCGCCGACAATCGCCGCTTGTTGAGCGTCACTGCCTTCCTGTTGATGGCGGAAGATGTTCTCGAGGACCACGATCGAGTTGTCGACGAGCATGCCGACGCCCAATGCCAGACCGCCAAGACTCATGATATTGAGCGAGACACCGGCCACATCGAGGAGAGCGAACGTCGCAATGACGGAAATGGGGATCGCGAGCGCGATGGCAATCGGGTACTGGGCGCCACGCAAGAACAGGAACAACACCAAGAACGCGAGGATCCCACCCACGACCAACGCCTGCACGACGTTGGAGATCGCTTCGGTGATGAACCCTGCCTGCGTCGTCGCCACGTCGATACGGAGATCGGGATAGCGCGCGCGAAGCTGTTCGAGCACATCGTCGACCCGCTCAGCCACGCGCACCGTGTTGGCACCCGACTCCTTGAAGAGGAGGAGCCCTACCGATTCCCTCCCGTCGTACCGCGCAATGGACTCCCTATCAGCATATCCGTCCTCGACCCGCGCGACGTCGCCAATCGTTACAATCCCAGCAGCAGTAGTGTCGTCCATGCCAGCTGACGACGTCGTCTCCAGGGGCACGCGTGCGATCTCCTCGACCGTCTGAAACTCTCCCAGCGTGCGCAGCGCATAGCGGTAGCGGCCTTTGAGTACGGTGCCGCCCGGCGCACTCTGGTTCGCCGCCGCCAGCGCGTTGAGCACCTCTTGCACCGTGAACCCGTAACTCTCCAGCAGCCGCGGATTCACCTCGACGTGAATCTCCCGCTCCAGCCCGCCCGCAATCGCCGCCTCAGCAACGCCGTCGACCTGTTCCAACCGCCGCTTGAAGACCGACTCCGCCAGCTCCTTGAGCGCGCCGAGGTCCGACCGTCCGGCGACGGCCACGGTCATGATGGCTTCGGCATTGGGATCGGTGCGCAATACAATCGGGCGCGTCGCCATTTCGGGGAGTTGGTCCCGCAGGTTGTCCAACTGCTCGCGAACGTTGAGGGCCGCGAAGTCCATCTCGGTACCCCACGAGAAGCGGAGCGTCACCAGGGAGACCCCCTCGCGCGACACGCTTTCGACACGTTCGACTCCAGGCACGCGACTCACGCCGCGCTCGATGGGCTCGGTGACGAAACGCTCGACTTCCGCCGGCCCCACGTCCGCGTACTGCGTGTAGACCACGAGACGCGGGTACGCAACGTCGGGTAGGAGATCGATCGGAATGCGGAAGAACGAAATGAGTCCGAGGAACGCGATCGCCAGAAACAGCATCGCGACGGCGACTGGGCGTCGCACCGACCGACTCGTGATCGACATCAGTTGCTCCGACCGCGCCCACGTACCAATCCCGGGTCTCCCATCCTCCTACGGCCTGACTGCCTCACCTACGAGTTCCTCCATCGTCACGGCCGCTTGGGCGAACTCCAGTTCCGCCGAGATCAGACTCCGCGCATCTTGTGACGCGGACGTAACGATCTGCTGAAACTCGGTGAACCCGATCGTCCCCAACTGATATTGCTGCTGGGCCATCGTGAGACGGCGACGACTGAACTCGACGGCTCTCTGCGCCAACTCCAACCGCCGGTGCGCGGTAACGAGATCGATGTGGGCACTCTGCACGTCCCGCTCCAACAGGAGTCTCGCCTCACGCAAGTTCTCGTCGGCGATCTCTGCCTGCGCGTTTGCCTGGGCAATGGCAAGCGAGGTCTGGAATCCCGTGAACAGCGGGACCTGCACGTCGATTCCGAAGCCGAAGCTCCGGTCCTGCGGATTGAAGTCGAACAGCGCGTCGTAGCTCGACAGACTGATGCCGCGCCCGAAGCTCGCACGGGCGCTCACGGAGGGCCAGCGCCGGCCCCGCGCGGCGCGTGCAGCAAACTGCGCCTCTGCGGCGTTCGCAGCAGCCTGCCCGATGCGCGGACTCTGCAGCGTTGCCCGCGCGAGCAGCGAGTCTTGGCTCAAGAGTGCCGGGTTGAACGGTGGGGGAAGCGCGCCAATCACCTCGAACTCTGCACCCTCATCGAGACCCATCTGCTCTGCAAGGCGCAGTTCTGCCTTCCGCGCCTCGCCCCTTGCCCGTTCCAACTCCTGCTCTTGCTGCGCGACCTGCACTTGCGCGCCGAGCACATCCACTTCGGTTCTGGCAGCAACGCGAAAGAGCCGTTCCGTGGCGTCGAGCTGTTGTCGCGACACACTGAGCAACTGTTCTTCCACCTCGATGAGACGGCGCGCCTGGAGTGCAGTGTAGAATCGCCGTGACACTTCGGCGTCAATGGCTGCCGCCTGATACGACACGCCTTCTACAGCCGCCGAGGCGCCGGCTCGCGCTGCACGCCACGAGTTGAAGTTCTGGAGACCGTCGAACAACACCAGCGACGAGGAGACGGACTGGGACGCCGCGCTGCTGCGGAAGGTGAGCGGGTCAGGCAGCCGCACCGGTTGGCCGAAATCATCCTCTCCCGTGATGATCGTCCTCGAGTTGCCCGACCACGAGAGGTTGGCAGAGAGTGAGGGAAGGAACGCGCCGAACCCCGCCCGGACCTCCGCCCCGCTCGCATCGGCCAGAGCCACCGCGCGCAAATAGGCCGGGTTGCGGGTACGAGCAATGGACAGCGCATCGTCGAGCGTCAACTGCGCGGGAACTTGTGCCAGTGCCAGGCTGGGCATGGCGAGGCCCACGAGGACGCGGGCCACGTGCACGGCTCTCATCGGGGCCGCCCTCCCTCCTCCCCCTGTGCGTTCTTCACCAACCGCACGCGAGCATCGTGTATGAGGGTGTAATGACCATCCGTGAGGACCCATTCCCCCGGTTGGACCATGTCGGTCTCGGCGCTCTCGACGATTTCCACGACCGAATCGTTGCCCAACCCCGTCGTGACATAGCGCCACTTGGCGAGGCCGACCTCAGTTTCTCCCGTGAACACAAACAGCATCGTCCGTCGGTCCCGCTCCAGAATCGCCGCGCGCGGCACGAGTATGCGATCCGCGAATTGCCGAGCTTCGATCGACACCCGCGCGTACATCCCCGGAAGGATGCGGCCATCGTGATTCGCGAGGGTGACGGTCACGCGCGCCGTACGGGTGTTGCGCTCGATGAGCGGGTTGATCGTTGCCACGCGGCCGACGAACTGCTCTCCGGGAAAGGCGGCGAACGTCGCCACTGCTCGGTTCCCTTGCCTGAGCAATCCCACCTCACTCTCGAGCACTTGCACCTCGACCTTGATCGGATCGAGGTTCACCACGGATACCAGCTCGTCGCCGACCCGGACCGTCTCCCCCTCACCGACGCGGAGTGACGCCACCCGCCCGGCAAAAGGCGCTGTAATGTGGGTCCGTGACAAGCGGAGCTCCGCTTCGCGCAACGCAAGTTCGGCGTCTTCGAGCCCACTCTTCGCGCGAGCCACGCGCGCGCGCTCCGTCCGAATGGCCGAGTCGGCGATCTGGTCGTCGAACAGGATGAGCTCACGGAAGGCCGCGTCGGCCTTTGCGAGCTGCGCCCGGGAGCGGGATACCGACAGAGCGTACTCGGTCGAGTCGATCTCGATGAGCCAACCCCCGCGGCGCACCGGATCGTTCTCCTTGATCCGCACTCGCGTGATCCGTCCCTCGACTTGCGCGAGGAGCCGCGCCTCCTTGACGGCCGCAGCCTGCGCGGCCGCGGCGACGGAAATCACGAGGGTGTCGCGCACCACGACCTGCCCCTCCACCGG
>JAOTWK010000265.1 GCA_029862935.1 Gemmatimonadota bacterium
TACCCCGGCCGCATCACAGATCATCGTCATCTCGGGTGACAGCTCGCGCTTCTCGCCGTCCAGGGTCTCCGTCCGTTCACCGGCCACCGCATGCCGCACGATGATCTTGGGTCCCGCAACCTTGGCGAGATCGAACGCGTGCATCGGCTGGTTGAGCTCGAACAGGATGTAGTTGGTTGCGTCGACCACGTTGTTGATGGGTCGCTGCCCAATGCTCCGGAGCCGCGCGTCCAGCCACGCTGGTGATGGCCCTACGCTGACGCCGCGAATCAGCGCAGCCATGTATCGAGGACATCCGTCGGCGTCCTCGATCACGACCTCGACACCACCCACGGTGCCGGCCGATGCTACCCGTCGTGGTGCCGCCCCGACCCCAGGCGAACGCGGGAATGACGGCAATCGAAGTGGGAGATCGTACACCGCCCCAAGCTCGCGAGCGACGCCTTTGTGGCTCAACAGATCAGGTCGGTTCGCCGTGACCTCGATCTCCATTCGGACGTCCCGCATTGGCAACGCTTGGAGCAGTGGCGTGCCCGGCGTGGCATCGGTGTTGAGATCCATGATGCCTTGATGATCGGTTCCGAGCTCGAGCTCACTTGGCGAGCACAACATGCCGTTCGAGGTGACACCGCGGATCTTACGGGCGGAGAGCTCGAGTCCCCCCGGCAACACCGTGCCGACTGGCGCGTACGGATACTTGCGGCCCGCGACCACGTTGGTCGCCCCGCACACCACGTCGAGTACCTGCGTTCCGTCATTCACCCGGCACAGCGTGAGGCGGTCAGCATTGGGATGCTTCTCGACCTTCTCGACCAGCCCCACAATCACACCGTCCAGCGGCGGATCCACACGTTCCGACGTCTCGACGGATGCACCGAGCAACGTGAGCCGCCGCGCGGCATCGTCAGGGTCGAGCGCACGTCCGAGGATCGCGGACAGCCAGTTGACGGAGACGATCATTGCTATTCGACGAACTGGTTGAGGAACCGCATGTCGTTCTCGTACAACAAGCGGATGTCAGGAATGCCGTGGCGCAGCATCGTGATGCGATCCGGTCCCATGCCAAAGGCATAGCCCGTGTAGCGCTCGGCGTCGATGCCGCAATTCTCGAACACGGCGGGGTGCACCATGCCGGCGCCCATGATCTCGAGGTACCCCGTCTGCTTACAGGTCGCGCACCCGCTTCCCTTACAGATTTGGCACTGCACGTCCACCTCTGCCGACGGCTCCGTGAACGGGAAGAACGACGGGCGAAATCGTACCGACGTGTCCTTCGAGAAGAAGCGTCTCACGAACGTATCGATGGCCGCCTTGAAGTCGACGAAGCTCACTCCCTCATCCACGGCCAGTCCTTCGATCTGCTCGAACACCGGTGAGTGCGAGGGGTCGAACGCATCTCTCCGATAGGCCAGTCCGGGCACCACGATGCGAATTGGTGGCGCGTGCTGCTCCATGGTGCGGGCCTGCATCGGTGACGTGTGCGTCCGCAACAGAACGCCAGGTCCGAGATAGAAGGTGTCGTGCTCGTCAGCCGCGGGGTGATCCAGCGACATGTTGAGCTTCGTGAAATTGTAGTCTTCGGTCTCCGCTTCCGGTCCGGTGACACGCGTGAAGCCCAGGTCCTGGAAGATCGCGCAGATTTCGTCCACCACGGCGAGCACCGGATGGCGCGCCCCCCGCCACTGCTCTCGACTCGGCATCGTGAGATCGATGTCGACGGACCGTACCCCCCCGGCCGCCAGCATACGCTCCCGATCGGCAATCGCCGCCTCGAGCTGCTGCTTGACCTGGTTTGCGCGCGCGCCGATGGCCCGACGCTCGTCCGCGGGAAGGGATCCCAGCGATCGGAGAATCCGGGTGAGTGTGCCCGCCTTGCGGCCAAGCAACTCGGTGCGCAGATCGGCAAGCGTCGTAGCGTCCGCGGTGGCAACCCGATCCACCGCCCGCATGAGCTCTTCGAGCTGATCGTGGTGGGGTGCAGGATTTGACATGCGTAGGACGCCGTTAGAGGCTTTTCTTGGCTACCTCCGCCAGCTCACCAAACGCAGCAGCGTCACGCACCGCCAGATCGGCAAGCATCTTTCGATTGATCTCCACCCCCGCCTTCTTGAGACCCGCCATGAAGCGACTGTAGCTCATGTCGTGTGTGCGGGCTGCCGCATTGATCCGCACGATCCAGAGCTTCCGGAAGTCACGCTTGCGCTGTCGCCGATCACGATACGCGTACCGCAACCCGCGCTCGACATTCTCCTTGGCCGATTTGTACAACTTGCTGCGCCCGCCACGCGCTCCCTTCGCCGCGCGCATGATCTTCTTCTTGCGCTTGAGGCGGGCGACGTTGCTTCTGACTCTTGGCATCGCTCGCTCCTTACGCCTGTAACAGGCGCTTGATGCGGCGCTCGTCTGCTTTCGCGACCAACGTCGCGGTGCGGAGACGGCGCTTCCGTTTTGGGTGCTTCTTCGTGAGGATGTGGCTCTTGTTGGCCCGGGATCGCTTGACACGCCCCTTGCCGGTCAACTTGAAGCGCTTCATCGCCGCACGTTTGGTTTTCTGTTTCGGCATTTCTTTCGATCCTTGTCAGGCGGTCACGCGTGCGGGCGGTCACAACCTGCTGCCATTGCCGCTCTGCCGCTCCTGCCCCTTCAGCTTCACCTGCCCCCTCCTGCCCCTCCTCCCCCTCCTATTTCGGCGCCAGCACCATCGTCATGTTCCGGCCTTCGAGCTTTGACGCCGATTCGACCTTGCCGACATCCTTCACCGCGTCGAACACCCGATTGAGCACCTCTCGACCCAGCTCCGGGTGGGTCACCTGCCGACCACGGAACATCAGTGTCAGCTTGACCTTGTTGCCTTCCTCGAGGAACTGGCGAGCGTGTCGGGTCTTGAACTCGAAATCGTGATCACTGATGTTGGGTCGGTACTTCACTTCCTTCACCTGGATCACGTGCTGCTTCTTCCGTGCTGCCCGCGCCGCCTTCGCTTGCTCGAAACGATACTTGCCGTAGTCCATGATCTTGACCACAGGCGGTCGGGCCATGGGGGCCACCTCAACCAAGTCGAGCCCGCTTTGGCGGGCCGCGTCCAAGGCCTGATCGACGGGAACCACACCAACTTGTTCCCCGTCGGCTCCAATCAGACGCACCGGGCTGATCCGGATTTGCTGGTTGACCCTCACCCTTTGTTTGCTGTCTGGGCTAGCCAGTGACGTTCCCCCTTTCGCTGGACTGCAACAAAAAAAACGGACTCGGTCCCTCCGAGTCCGCCACGAACGTCGGGAGCAACTCCGGCGCTCGATCCACAGAACCCTGAACGCTCGCCTCAATGGGCGGCAGGAGGGTGAAGCGCAAACGCGCTTGCTTGCCAAATTGTGCTTGGAACGTACGCCGACCCCTAGGGCGTGTCAAGCGGTTGGTACGCAAAGGACTTGCGGTCCCGCACCGCGTGTCCCACGGCATGAACCGGGTCGTGCTCGAATACCAAGAGCCAACCCTCGGCCGCGGCTCGCTCCAGGACCTGGCGCTTGGTTTCCAGCGTGACCAGCGGCTCCAAATCGTAGCCCATGATCCACGGCAGCGGAACGTGGGCCGTGGTGGGGACCAGATCGCCGAGGTAGCAGGCCGATTCCCCGCCGCTCTGGATCAGCACGGACTGGTGGTAGGGCACGTGCCCAGGGGTCGGCAGCACACGGATCCCGGGCAGCACCTCCGTCTCCCCTTGCACGAGGCGCCAGCGATCCGCCTCCGCAATCGGCTGATAGTTTGGCGGTAGATAGCTCGCTGCCGTACGCTGGTTGGTGTTGAAGCCGAACGCCAGCTCACGCTCCTGCACGATGTACGTGGCGTTGGGAAAGGCGAGGCGTGGCCCTTCCTGCCCCTTCTGCCCCCCCGACGGTCCGGGACGGTCGGAGACGGTCGGAGACGACTGCAAGCACGTGTTTCCCCCTGCGTGGTCGAAATGCAAATGGGTGTTGATCACGTAGGTGATGTCGCTCGGAGCGAACCCCGCCGCCGCCAGTGCATCCTCCAGTTGGGTTGGACCGGTCTGCCCGGCGTTCTCGACACCGTAGATGTGCATGAACTTGGGGCGTTCCTTGTTGCCGATACCGGTATCGACGAGTATGGGCCCGGCATCGTGCTCGACTAAGAGGCATCGGAGCGCGAGGGGAATGCGGTTCTGCTCATCGGGAGGAATGCGCTTCTCCCACATCGGTTTGGGCACGACGCCAAACATGGCGCCGCCGTCCAGTCGCTGGCGGCCGGCGTCGAGCGTGTGACACGTGAGACCACCGACCCGAAACGTGTGTACGAGACTCATATCTCTTTCACCGACGTTGGCAATGCGGTCTTGCGTCGACGGCGCCGTCGCGACAGCTCCCGGACGTCCTCGAGCGTGGTTGCACCCTGCTCGGCAGCAAGATCGAGCAGGTGGTTGAGGATCTTCGCGGTTGCCATGGCGTCACCGCCCGCCCGATGCCGATTGGTGATCTCCACCCCAAAGTAACTGGCCACGCTGTCTAACCCACGCGAACGCAGGCCCGGAATCAGACGGCGTGCCATGTGTACCGTGCAGAGTCGCGGTCCCTCGAGCGCCAAATACCTGGTGCGGCGCAGCTCTCGAGACAAGAACGCCCAGTCGAATCGCGCGTTGTGCGCTACGAAGACCCGGCCGGCCAAGGCATCCGTGACTTCGTCTGCGATGTCCGCGAAGGTCGGCTTATCGCACACCATGTCGTTCGTGATGCGCGTGATCGCGCTCACCACGCGAGGGATGGGTCGCTCCGGATTGACCAACGTGTCGAGCACGACGTCACACCGTCCATCAGCGAGTGTCACGACCGCGATCTCGGTCACCCGATCACCGTGTCCGGCCCGACTCCCCGTCGTCTCGACATCTACGACGGCGAACGTGCAAAAGGCGAGTGACGCGCCCTGCGCGGGTGTGGCCGCCAGCGCCCAACGCCCATCTCGTAACCGCCGGACACGCGGGTCGGACCCCAAGAGGGCCACCGTCACACGATCGGCAATCGCGCGCGTCGCGCGGCCGATCCCGAGCACGTCTCGCGCAAGCGTCACACTGTCCGCCGACTGACCGTCGAGAAACCGAAGCGCCCGATCGACGAGCGTCCCCTGAGGCGTGGCGCGGATGCCTTCCTGCATCACGGATCGTCCCGCCTGAGCGGCAACGTCATACACCGCGCGCCCCCACCGCCCCGCACCAGCTCCGCCCCGCCGACGGTGATGATCGCCCGGTCATCGTCACTGACCGCCACACGATCGGCAATCAGCTCGTCGGCATCGACGATGCGGAACCCCGCGCTGGCGAATGCGGCGAGTGTGGCCTCATTGCGTTTGTACGCCACACCGACCCCCGGCCGGAGCGCGACCACATTGCAACCCGAACCCCACT
>JAOTWK010000266.1 GCA_029862935.1 Gemmatimonadota bacterium
GTCTTTCACCACGCGCGTCAGCACGTGGCCGTTGTGGGGCAGACCGTTGGCGGTCGGCGGCCCCTCGTAGAACACGAACGGCTCGCCGTCTCGTGTCGCCTCGATGGTCCGCTGGAACAGCTGTTCCTGGTGCCACCGCTCCAGGATGCCGGTCTCAAACGCCTCGGGGGTGGTGAAGCCCAGCGGCTCGTACGTCATCGAGGCATCCGCTCGAGCACCCCAGTCACCAGCCGCGTCAGATCCGGCTCTGCCGCCTTGGCCATCGCGATGATCGTCGACACGTCGGCGGGTTCCAGTGCGTCCGGCAGGCACTGATCGGTAATGATCGAGATCCCCAAGACCCGCATCCCGCCGTGCACCGCCACGATCACTTCCGGAACCGTCGACATCCCAACAACGTCTGCGCCGATACCGCGCAGGAACCGGTACTCGGCGGCAGTCGAGAGGTTGGGACCGGTGACCCCGACGTACACGCCCTCCCGCAGCGTGAGCCCACTCGTCCGGGCGACGTCGCGCGCCAGCGCCCGCAACTCCTCGTCATAGGGACGTGACATATCGGGGAAGCGCGGTCCCAAGCTGTCGTCGTTCGGACCGATAAGGGGGCTGTCGCCGAGCAAGTTGATGTGGTCGGCGATGAGCACGAGATCACCGGTCGACCAGAGCGGGTGCATCCCGCCGCACGCGTTGGAGACGACGAGGGTGCTGGCACCGAGGGCCCGCAGCACGCGAACCGGAAAGGTGATCTGCCCCAGACTGTAGCCTTCGTAGCGATGAAACCGTCCCTGCATCGCGACGACGGGATGCCCACCCAACTGACCGATTAGGAGCGTGCCGCTGTGCGACTCCACCGTCGGCTCGGGGAATCCTGGCAGTGTGTCGTACCCGATGGCCGCCTCGACCTGGATCTCCTTGGCCAAGCCACCCAAGCCGGTCCCCAAGATGATGGCCACGGCCGGTTCGATCGACGTGTGCGCTCGTACCGCCGACACAGCGCCAGCGATCTCCCCGCGAAGTGCGCTCACTTCAGCCCCGGCATACTTCCATCCCGCTCGTGATCGGCCAACGCATCCAACTGTGCGAGCTGCCGTTCCAACAGTCGTCGGAACGCCGCCAGGTAGGCGCCGAATTGGCGCTGCGCCTCTTCGATGTCGCGGCGGATCGAGATCTCGACCGACCGGGCATCACCGAGGATGTCGTCCGCCTTGCTGCGAGCCTCACGCATGGCCAGCTCGGATTCACGCTTGGCGGCATCCTCGACATCAGCACGGACTTGATGGGCCATCACGACCGCATCATTCAGCGCCTTCTCGCGTTCTCGGAAAGCCTTGAGTTGCTCGCGGAAGCTGCTGAGCCGTTCTTCGAGCGCTGCCCGCTCACGAAACAGCCGCTCGAGCTCCTCCGCGATCCGGCCGCGGAACTCCTCGACACTCGTGATGTCGTATCCCAGTGCTGCGCGGCGAAACTCCTGCCCGCGCACGTCCGCCGGCGTCAGCCGAAATTCATTGTCGTTCATGATGGGCGCTCCCCAAAAAGCACCGTCCCCAGACGCAACATGGTGGCTCCCTCCGCCACTGCCTGTCGATAATCGCCGGACATGCCCATAGACAGCTCCGGAAGGCGTGACCCCGATGATTCCAGCCGCTCGCGAAGACGGCGCAACCCGGCAAACACGTCACGCTGCACGTGCTCATCGGACGTGTATGGCGCCATCGTCATGAGCCCCGAGACTTCGAGGTGCGATGCCCCCTCGACGCGCGCCACTACCTGGGCCGCCTCTTCGGGATCACAGCCGGTCTTCTGTCCCTCTCCTGCCACGTTCACTTGGATCAACACCTGCAAAGGCACGCCCTCCCCGTTCCGCTCCAAGGCGCGCTCGAGCGCGTCGACGACGCGGACGCTGTCGACCGAGTGCACCCATCCGAACCGCCCGGGCACGTACTTCGCCTTGTTCGTCTGCAAATGGCCGATCAGGTGCCAGGTCGCGGAGAGATCACGCAGCTCCTCGAGCTTCGTCACCGCCTCCTGCACTCGGTTCTCACCAAGATCATGGATCCCGGCGGAGACAGCCTCCCGAGCCACGATTGGAGGGTGCCCTTTCGTCACGGCCACAATCCGCACCACCTGCCGCACACCTTCCTGCGCCTGCACGCTCGCGATCTCCTCGCGGACGCGCGCAAGATTCCCTTCCAGAGTCGTGACGGCCATAACCTGTTAAAGTAGTGGAACTTGGCAGCAGGTAACAGTCTCGCATCTCGAGTCTTCAGCGGTGGATGGTTCAGGCTGCGGCGAACCGACTGAGAACCGATGACCGAGACCCGAGACCTGCCTCCCTACTGCCCCACCGGCGTGTCTGCAGACGCGGGTGGCTCGTCGAACGGTGTGCTGCCGGTGCCCAGGGTCCCTGCCACCTCCGCCAAGTAATGCAGCTTGAGTCCGCGACGCAGGTTCTCCGCCGCACGTACGGTGTCGCCGTCAAGCTCGTAAGCCCACGACAGCCCGTAGAAGGGATAGCTCAGATTGATCGCGATGTTGCGGCTGGTGGGATCGAGCGTGAGGGAGTCCGGCTCGAACAGCCGTCCGTAGCGATAGATCTCCCACGCCAACGAATCCGTGCGGGCAACGTCGAGTGGCACGCCGAACAACCCGGGCGCGAGCCCGGTCGTGTCCGGGGGAATGTCGGCGTGGAGCTTGAAGACGAGACCCTGCTGCGTGACGAATTCTCGGTACCGGCCCCAATTCGACGACCCGGCAGTCATCGAGAAGTAGACGGGTCGCCGATTCCAGTTCTCCTGGATCAGCCGCAAGATCAGCATGTCGTACGTGTACAGCGCCGAGTTCTCCGGATACGTCACCGTCACCCGACCGGCGCGAACCGTGATCGCACGATCGAGCAGCATAGACTGGAACTCTTGGATATCGCGGTCGGTGAGCGTATGGAGCGCCGGCGGCACCGTGTCGGGCGCAAGGGACGCATACCAGGGTGCCTGATCGGGGTCAAACGGCCGGACCGGGTTGTCGCGCAGCTGCCGGATGTACCAGTCGGTGTTGCCCAACGAGAGGTTCACGACGGACACGTCTTGCCGCATCCCCTCGACTTCTTGGAGGTACCAGAGAGGAAACGTGTCGTTGTCCCCGTTGGTGAATACGATTCCGTACGGCTCGACCGACTGCAGCAGGCTGTACGAGAAATTGCGAGCGAGATCCGCTTCGGGTCCGTGTTTCCGACTGGCCGCCCGGAAATTGAGCACGAACGGCAACAGGGCGAGCAACAGCACGCCGGCCAGCAGCGGGGATGGAGCGACGGTGTCGGCACGCTCGCTCGTGACTCGGGCTCGCAACCACGCATACAAGCCCGCCAACCCTATCCCCACGAAGACGCCCCAGAGCTGGAACGAGACGGTGAAGAAGTAGTCCCGTTCGCGCACCTCGTGCATCTCGATGCCGGGGTAGAGGTCCCATGCCAACGAATAGCCCGGCTTGAAGTTCATGTACCCCACGAGTCCGGGACCCGTGGTCAGAAACAGGATGATTAGCAGCCAGAACACCGACCGATCGCGCCGACGCAGGACCAGCGCGCCGTAGACCCCGAGCGAGATGGCAGCCAGGGTGAACGGCATGCGAACAGGGATCGGAATACTCCCACCGCCCGGCAACGGGATCGAGAACAGGGGGGTGTTGAGCGCGAACACCGGGTCGAACGGTGCGAGGCCGTTGGCCCACTGCCAATCGAAGTACTGCAGGTACATCTGGAACTGCTGCAACATGAGCGGGATGCTTCGCACGGTGTAGCAACGTGGCGCGCCAAACACGCTCTCGCCCCCGGGCGCGGGACCGTTCACCAACTGCGGGAGACACGCCAAGAACGCCCCAAGCCGCTCGATCACCCCTCCGTCCCGCATCGTGTAGATCGGATTGTCGATGGGCGAACGGGGCGGGTACTGCTCTCGACTGATGACGGCCCAGAGATCGCCCAGTGTCGAGGGATCCGCCTCGTTGATGACGGGGCCGACCTGTGCCCGTAGCAACAGGAACAGGTAGGTGGACGCACCGAGCACGGCGATCGCCAGGACCGTTGCCGCAAAGCTGAATGCCCCGACCGAGGTGGCGTAGGCCGCAGCAGCCACGAATGCGAACCCGCCCAACACCAACAGCATTTCGTTGCCCAGCCCCACGCCGAGAAGCAGCGCCCAGACTCCCAGCACCACTGCCCACTGCGCCCATTCGGTCCGCCGGTCCTGCTCCGTCGGGAGCGGCTCCGTGCGGAGGACGTGCCACATGAACCCGAGGAGTGCCGGACCGACGAGCAGGGTCAGCAGGTGGTTGCCCAGTGACACCGCCGCCAAATAGACGATCAGCAGGAGGACATGTGGAGCGCGCTCCTTGCCCCGATGCGTCCTCCAGAGCCACGCGAGCCACGATATGGCCGCGATGCTGAAGGCAGACACCATGTAGACTTCGGTCTCGTTGGAATTCTGCCAGACGGTGAAGACAAACGCTGCCGTGATAGCAGCCGCGGCGGCCCCACCGAGTACAAAGATGCGATCGGTCGGGGCAGGCATCGCTCCGCGCTGAGCATCGACTTCGTCGTGCTGGAGTGCCGACCATCCCTGGAGCGCCTGAGCTACCAAGAGAAAGAACAACCCAGCAGCCGCGGCACTGAACAGGGCCGTCAGGAGGTTCGTCCGGTAGGCGAACTCGCCAATCGGCACCAGAGTGGCCCATACATTCCCGATGAGCACGAACAGTGGCGTCCCGGGCGGGTGCGGGATGCCCAGAATCTTGGCGGCAGCGATCAACTCGCCCGCATCCCAGAATGTGACGGTAGGCGCGAGCGTCACGAGATAGCCGACGAGCACCACGGCCACGACCGCGAGTGCGAGCCGATAGGGTGGTGCCGTCTGATGCGTCTCGATGGAGTTCATGTCTCGCTGCGCGTGATGGCCCTGACGGGTTCTAGGCGGGAGAAGCGTCACCACGCGGTCCGGCGAGCGCAAGTCCCGACTCGTGCTCGCCACCCAACTCCTCACGCACTCCATCGGGCGTCACACCGCGCCGGAGCATCCCTCGCACGGCCACGGAGATCTTGGATGTCTCTTCGGAGACGACGATGACCACCGCATCGGTTTCATCGGACAGACCCAGTGCGGCCCGGTGTCGCGTGCCCAAGGAACGGTCAGTGACAGGAAATTGGGTGAGCGGCAGCACACAGCCAGCCCCGACGATCTGGTCGCCGCGGATCACCACCGCGCCGTCGTGCAGTGGTGAATAGGGCGTGAAGATCGTGGCGAGCAGGTCGGCAGACACCGTCGCGCGCATCACCGTTCCGCTCTCGAGAAACTGATCCAGGGACACGTCGCGCTCGATCGCGATGATTGCACCAGTCCCGTTG
>JAOTWK010000267.1 GCA_029862935.1 Gemmatimonadota bacterium
GGTCACCGTTCATCTGCCCAGTGGCGGCCAGAATGCCAATCGCGACCGGGAGATCGAACGCCGAGCCGTCCTTGCGGACGTCCGCCGGGGCGAGGTTCACCGTGATCCGTTTCAGGGGAAACACGAAGTCCGAGTTGGCGAGCGCCGCCCCCACCCGTTCCCTACCCTCTTTCACCGCTCCCTGCGGGAGCCCCACGGTCGTGAACGAGGGCAAGCCGTTGGCGATGTCGGTCTCGACGTCGACCAGATAGGCGTCGATGCCGAGGACGGCCGCCGAGCGTACGCGGGCGAGCATGCTCGACCTTACTGCATGGCGGGAGGGGTGGTGGTAGGCGATCCGCTGCGGTGCGTGGCGTTGTGTTGCCGAGGCTCCTAGTATTCGGGCCAGCAGCGGGAGTCGGCATAGACCCAGAGGGGGACGTACGAACACGCAACGCGAGGTGAGCACCGCAACGCCGGGAGTCCGCACCGGGCTCCGAGACGTTACGGGATGGACGGAACGGCAGGCGTTCTGGGAGGCCGTCATTCTCCTCCTCGCCATCGGTCTCTACGCCCACACCGTAGGGTTCGGCTGGGTGTACGACGACGAGATCGAGGTGGTGGCGAACGTGCATATCCGCTCGCTCGCCTCAATCCCGGAGATGTTCACCACCACGGCCTGGGCCGGCGCCGGTGTCGAGACCTACCTGTACCGCCCGCTTCCCCTGGTGACATACGCCGTCAACCACGCGCTCTTCGGACTGGCTCCGTGGAGCTACCACCTGGTGAACGTGCTGCTGCACGCGCTCGCGTCCGTACTCGTGTTTCGCCTGGCCCGGAGTTGGCGGCTCTCGATAACGGTGGCCGGGATTGGCGCGGCGCTTTTCGCGGTGCACCCGATTCACGTCGAGGTGGTGGCCAGCGTGGCCGGTCGCAAGGATCTCCTGGCTGCCGCCCTCACGCTCGCCATGGTGCTCTCCCACCGGTCGGCCGTAACGCGGGGCGGGGCATGGAGAGTTGCGCTGCCGATCCTTGCCTACGGCGGCGCGCTACTGTCAAAGGAAGTCGGGGCGGTTGGTATTCTCCTGGTCCTGGCGCAGGATTGGCTGGTGCCTGCGGACGAGCACGGGCGATCACCCGAGCGAGGCCGACGGCTGCTGGGCTTGTACCTCGCGTACGTGCTCGTGCTGCTTGCCTATCTGCTCGTGCGCCTGGCGGTGGCCGGCGGGATCGGCGTGCCCACGCATTTCATCGACAACCCACTCGTCGCGATTCCCCTCGGTCAACGGGTAGGCACCGCTCTCGTGGTCGTGGCGTACGGCCTGCAGCTCCTCGTCGCGCCGTTCCCGCTCTCACCGGACTACTCCCACGA
This sequence comes from Gemmatimonadota bacterium, assembly GCA_029862935.1. Next base: position 1,352 of record JAOTWK010000267.1, read on the forward strand.
TGCGATCCCGCTGGTCCAGTCGCTCACTGATTGGCGGCTCATCGCGGCCGTCGCAGTCATGGCATTCGTCGTCTCGGGACTCGCACAGCGCCGAGTTCGAGCGACCATCCTCCCGCTCGCGGTCCTGTGGTACGCGCTGGCCCTGCTCCCGTCCTCGAACCTCCCCTTCACCGTCGGAACGGTGTTCGGTGAGCGTCTCTTGTACTTGCCGAGCGTGGCGTTCTGCGTCGCAGTGGCCTGGGCACTGGTGACGTCCTCCGGTCGGTACCGACCGGCATCGATTGTCCTCACCGCCGCAATCGTCGTGGCCCTGGCCGTGCAGGCGGTCCGCTACTCGGCTGCCTGGACCGACAACCTCACCCTGTTTCAATGGGCCACGGCCAGCGTGCCGCGCTCGTCCAAGGCGCACCACAAGCTCGGCGAGTCCTACTATCGCGCCGGATCGCTCGGCCCGGCCGTGGCGTCGCTCCGCCGCGCGCTCCAGATCGCCCCCGAGAATGAATTCGCCCGGGAAACCATTACCACCGTCGCCCAGTACATCGGCGAGCTATACGGCAGCGATGGTCTCTCCGGGGCGGCTCCGCCCGAGGCCGATGCGGAAATCCTGTACGTCTTGGGCCAGATGAGCCGGCAACGCGGGCAGATGGACGATGCCCGCCGCTTCTGGGAGGCAGCGGTGGAGCGCGACACCACGCACGCAGAGAGCCTGGCGGACCTCGGTGTGCTCTACCTCTCGCGCTCGGATACCGCTCGTGCGGTCGAGTACCTGGATCGGGCCACGCGGCGGCAGCCCGACCTCGCGAGCCCCTGGTTCAATCTCGCCCGCCTCCACCTCGCGCGCGGCGATCGCCGGCAGGCGCGCACGGCATTGCAGCGGTTCGTAGACCTCGCCGACCGAAACTACGCGAGCGAGGTAGCATGGGCTCGGTCTGCGCTCACCGCACTGCACCGGCCATGAGCCGATCGGCACCGTGTGCAGGCGACATGGCACCCCTGGGGATTGGGCCGCCACCATTGTGTCGCGTGAGCCGACCCAGATGTGTCGTCCCACGCGCGATTCGCTAGGCCATGGCGCCCGTGCTGATCTCATCAACACCACCCGGTCTCCTGCTCGGACAGGACTCCCCCCGGCTGTTCCCGGACCGAGCCCTGCTGCCCGCCCTGTTCTCCGGACCTCGCGATCCGGTCGCGAAGGCCGAGCTGGTCTTCGTCACCGACAACCCCAACGCGTTTGGCGATGGGGTCGAGGCTGAGCTGTCACTCGGGATCGGGCTCCCGATGCTGCGCCTCGCTGGTCACGCGACCAGCGACGCGGTGGTGCTCGGCATCGAGGGGGCCGCATTTGCGAGGTTCGGCCTGCAGCTCACCGAGCGCGAGATGATCGCCACCGATTGGGTGTTCGCCGTGCCCCTGGTGTGGCATCGCGGCCACCACTGGCTTCGGCTCCGTTACTATCACACCAGCAGCCACCTCGGTGACGAGTACGCCCGCCACTTCGACGTCGAGGGTATGAACTTCGCTCGCGATGCCGTGGACGCGCTCCTGTTTACTCAGCTCTTTCCGATAGCAGGAGCGTACGCCGGGGCGCGGTGGGCCTATAGCGTCCATCCCGAGGACTCGGGGCGGTGGACGCTGCGCGCGGGCATGCAGCTTGGCCACTCCGAGGGCACCCGCGCGCTGCTCCCCTACGGCACCGCCGATGTGGAAATCGAAGACGATACCGACTGGACCCCCCTGGTGAGTCTACAGGCTGGCGTGTGGCTTCCCGAGGTTGGCGGACGCCGCGCCCTGCGATTCGGGGTGGGCCTCCTGACTGGGCCGTCGCCCTTGGGGCAGTTCCGGAGCGAGCGGACCGCGCAGGTCACCATCGGAGTGTCAGGGAGCATCTGAGCGGGAGGCTACTTCGCGATCCCTCCCGGCAGAAGGCGGGCCGAGTCGCTTGGGGTCGTCTGAGGGTGGGGTGCAGGTGGTGGATCACAGTCGGGCCAGGATTGGTGCTCGTAGGTGATGACCCACCGTCCGTCTTGCCTGACCAGCACCCGCGTCCAGAACAGCGCCGGGGCTTTCGTGGAGCTGCCGCGCTGGAGCGCCACGGCTGCCGCTGGCGACAGGGCCTGAACCGCGACTACCCGCTGTTCGAAGGTCGCCCCTCGTCCCGGACCGTACGTGGGAACCACGACCTGCTTGAACCTGGCACCTCCGGTGACCGCGCTCGTGCACCCCAAGAACAGGAATTCCGGGGCATCGGTGTAGAAGGCGGCCACACGCTCGGGTTCATGATCGTTGATGGCCTCCGTGAGCTCGTTCAGGGTGGCCGTCACCTCGCTCGTCACGGCTCGGCGCTCGGCCTCGGTGAAGGAGGGTGCGGGCCTGCAGGCGCCGAAGAGAAAGGCAACCGGGAGGATACACATCACACGTGCGAACATGGTCGGATCTTCATGGCAGAGGTCGTTGACGGGATCGAGGCCCCGAGGCTTCGCGCATCCGCGCGCTGAAAGGAAAGTAAGCGATCCCCCAGAAAACAGGCACCTGCCCCGGATCACTCCGGGACAGGCGCCTACTACGAGCGTCGAGCGCTCGACGTTACGGCAGGGCCTGGACCGCCTCGATGGTGTTGGTCAACACCGACCGAGCGTACGCCGGGTTGTGGAGCCCAAGGCTGCGATCCCACGCGAACATGGCCCAGTTGGCCATGGCCGTGGCGAGGGTCGCATTGTACGTGCCCGTGTTGGCGTAGTATTCCAGGTCGTGGATCGTGTAGCCAGGACTATACAGCTGCTTGATACCCTTGTCGACCAAAAGCGTGTCCAGCCGCATGAGCAGCGGCAGGATCTGCCCCGGGACGTTGCCGAGTGACGTGAAGTCGACGATGCCACCGTTGTGACACCCTGAGAGGTTGCATCCGGCCACGTTCTCTTCCGTGGACCCGTTGGCATGGAGGGCCACGTTCCACGTATGGCCGCCCAACTCAATATCGGTAGCCAAGGCCATGTGGCATGTGGCGCACATCTTCGCGTTCGTGGCCACGTTCCCGTGTGACGTCGGTCCGCCGTTGACGGTCATCGAGCCGGTGAACTCGTAGGCGCCGCTTCCGGCAATTACCTGTCCCTGCGTTCCGTAGTGGAAGCCGTAACGGGTGGAACTGATCCTTACGTCGGGACCGCCGAGTTGCGGCAACGAGTCGATGCCACCACCAACGCGTTCCCTCAGCGGCCGAGCCTGGTGGCACCTGGCACACAGGTTACCCGCCGCCGCACCGTAGTCGGCTGTTTGGCGAGTACCGGTCGCGAAATCCTCGTTGTACAGGGCGAAGGGCGTCGTGGCCGTAAAGGCGTAGTCAGCATCCGTGTACGTGGTGTGGATCTGGTGACACGTGCGGCAGTTGATGTACACCGGATCCGCGATGGGCGATACCACTCCGTAGGCGTCCGTCGTCACCCGCTCGAGGAATCCCTGGTGAGAGTGGCAGCTGCCGCAGCTGCCGCTGTTATACAGGTGCTCGCCCGTCCGGTGTATGGACACCGCGTATTGGAGCTGCTTCGCGAACAGCGTGACATCACTCACGTGGCACTGCGTGCAGTTCTCGTTTGCGTCCTGACCTGCCGGTCCGGTTGGACCGGCTGGGCCTGCTGGGCCCTGGGGGCCTGCTGGTCCCTGGGCTCCGTCTGCTCCGGCGGTGCCCGCCGGTCCAGCTGGTCCCTCACACGCGGCCAGGGTGGCCACACACGCGAGGGCGACCAGGAGCGAACCAAATCTCTTGATCATCATTCCCCCCTACCTTTCCCCTATTGGTAATGATCGATCCGCCACAGGCCGCCGAAGACATGAGCGGCGAACAACGGATCTTAGCAAGGCCGTAACTACTGTGAAACGTCGCAATTCTGGAGTGAATGAAGGTTCATCACCGGGGATTAAGGAAGCGTGAAGAATTGAGTAATCGTGACCTACCCCACACGCCGAGCCCGATCCCGTCTTATACCTGACTCTT
>JAOTWK010000268.1 GCA_029862935.1 Gemmatimonadota bacterium
GGAATCACGAAGGGAGCGAAGTTGCTCCAGACGTAGGCCCAGAACGGCAACAACAACCCGAGCGATACCCCGGCAACCAGTCGGCCGCCATCACGACGGCGATCATTTGCGCCGAAGTTGCCGAGCACAGTCAATCCCAGAACCACGGCGGGGAGCACCTGGGCGACGGGCAGAGCGCCGAGCGGGATGAGTCGGGTCATCAACCCCGCGATTCCGGCACCAACCAACGTCGGGTCACGAAGTGCGCGAAGAGCGATCAAAAGCAGCACCAGCACCATGAGATCGCCGGTGACGAGCACCGAGATTCGCACCAGATCGCGAACGACATGACGGCGCAATACTGACGGGGCCCTGGGGAACAGCGCCGGTTTCGACTTCTCATGCGTGACTGCACGAAGCGCCGGCTCGGGAACTCGGGCGGCCGAGTCTATCAGGTCAGGAGAAGAGACGGCTGGATAACCTGACACGCGCCTACCTAATTGGAGTTGTGCAAGAACATGCGGCCGTTACCGACCCGACTCACGGCCGTTACGTGAGCGGACTAACTGCGGAAGCTAGCTGAACCGGCGTGAATTGTAAACCAAGCCACCGCTAGGAGTTATCGGGATGCCACCGGATCCCGGGGCCGCTAGTTGCCGAGAATCCGCCATGCAATCGACCTAGCGAGCGCAGAAAACGGGCCACACCCCGCAGCATCTCGCGTGAGTGACGTGGCCTAACTTGCTATCATACAATGAATTATGCGCGATGGACCCGGCTGCTAGGATCTGAACAAGGTCCGTTCTGAAGCGCCGCGACAACCCGCTCGGCAGCTCGCCCATCCCACCCCTCGGGCACCCTCTCTCCGACCCCAACACGCCCATCGGACAGGGCCTCGTCAAACGCCGTCCGGACGCCCACGGTCGTCAGCGGCCAAGGAGCCATCCGATTGGTCCCCTCGCTGAGGGTGATCGGGCGCTCGGTCTGTTCTCTGAGCGTGACGCACGGAACCCCGAGCACCGTCGTCTCCTCCTGCAACCCCCCGGAATCGGTGAGCACCACCGCCGCGCTGCTGGTCAACGACAGCATCTCCGTGTACCCGACCGGCTCGGTCGCGTGCAAGCGTGCCAAGAGCTCCGCCATTCCGAAGTCGTCAGCGTTCTTCCGCGTGCGGGGATGGAGCGGCAGGACCACTGGCATTCGCGTCGCGATTTCCACCAACGCTTCGAGCACGGCACGCAGGGCCGTCGGATCATCCACATTGGAAGGCCGGTGAAGCGTGACCAACGCAAACTCGTTCGGCCGCACGCCAAGACGTCCCGGCATGTCCAATTGTTGCGCGACGGACAATTGCGCCAGCAGGGTGTCGATCATGACGTTGCCGACGAACACGATCCTGTCCGCGGGTATGCCTTCGGCGAGGAGATTCGGGTGCGCGTCCCGCGAAGGGGTGAGCAAGAGGTCGGAGACGCGATCGGTGAGCACTCGATTGATCTCTTCGGGCATGCGCCAGTCGCCGCTCCGGAGACCCGCTTCGACGTGGGCCACGCCTGACCCCAGCTCCGGTTTCAGCTTTGCCGTGACGAGGGCGCACGCCAACGTGGAATTCACATCCCCAACCACCACGACCCAGTCCGGACGATTGTCCACGAGAATTGGCTCGAAGGCCTCCATGACCCTGGCCGTTTGCTGGGCATGGGTTCCGGAACCGATGCCTAAGTGATAGGCAGGCTCTGGGAGGCCCAAATCGCGAAAGAAGGCATCCGACATCTGAGGGTCGTAGTGTTGTCCGGTGTGGACCAGGATGCCTTCTTCACCCGCTGCGGCGAGTGCCCGGAGGATCGGTGCCACCTTCATGAAATTGGGTCGCGCACCGGCGACAACCATCGCTTTCATCGCAACCCTTTCATGCAGGGCGAGACACGCTCACCCGCGCTGCTCGTTCCCGTCCGCAATTTCGACCCCTTCACCTCGCAATCGGTCGATGTCGCTCCGATCGGCCCGGACCACCAGGTCGTAGGCACCGTTGGCCTGGACGCGCGACACCACCTCGGCAAGGCGGTAGACAGCTGCAAGCCCCGCGCCATTTCCAACCCCCACGCGAACCCGGAAGGTCTTGCGTGCCGCCTCCATCCTGCGGCGGAGGGCCGCCTTCACCTCGAGAACGCCGTCGGTCCGCATGGCCGTGGCAAATACACCGTCGGGATGCAGTGCCCGAACCCGGGTGAGTTGCTCCTGGCTGTCCTCCAATCGATCGACCTTGTTGAACACAGGAATCACCGGCACGTCCTGAAGACCCAAGTCTGCCAGGACGTGCTCGACGACGTCCATCTGCTCCTCCCAATCCGGATGGCTCACATCCACGACGTGCAGCAGAACATCTGCATTGCGCGCTTCCTCGAGCGTGGCGCGGAAGCTCGCGACCAGGTGGTGCGGCAGCTTACGGATAAAGCCCACGCTATCGGTCAGCCGGACCCGGTAGCCGTCTCCCACATCGATTTCTCGAGTGAGTGTATCGAGCGTGGCGAACAGGCGGTCCTCAACCACGATATCGTGCTGGCCGGAGAGGGCCCTGAGCAAACTGGACTTCCCGGCGTTGGTATACCCCACCAGGGCAACGGACGGCAGCGGCCGACGCCCTGCGCGCAAGCGCTCCCGATGGTGAGCGACATCGCGCAGCTTGGCCTTCAGGGAACGGATCTTCCGCCGAATGATTCGTCGGTCTGTTTCGAGCTGCGTCTCACCCGGTCCGCGCAATCCGATGCCGCCTCGGATCCGCGACAAGTGGGTCCACATGCGGGTGAGACGGGGCAACAGGTACTCGAGCTGAGCCAACTCGACTTGGAGTTTGGCCTCGTGGGTGCGGGCACGGGTCGAGAAGATGTCGAGAATGACCTCCGCGCGGTCCATGACGCGGACCCCGAGTGCCTGCTCGAGATTCGCCCCTTGCACCGGCGTCAGCTCCTCATCGAAGATGGCCAGGGTCGCATCCTTCGATCGAACCAGGGTTGCGAGTTCCTGGACCTTGCCTTCGCCGATCAGGGTAGCCGGCTGGGGAGCCGCGACCTGCTGAGTCAGCCGGGCCACCACATGGGCACCGGCAGTATCCACGAGCCGTGCCAGCTCGTCCACATGCTCGGCGACCTGGGTTGCGTCTCGCGAACCCTTGCGCGGGGCGGCGACGAGAACCGCCCGCTCGACGGGTGCACGGACAGGGATCGGTGTCTTAATCGGTGGACCTGCCGAGCATGGAGGGAATCACGTCGACCACCCCATCGCGATGGAAGGGCACATCGCGCTCACCGAAGGTTGTCCGAACCCGCACGGTGCCGGTGCAGTCGTAGGCAATGCGGCCTTCGAGCAGTGCAGCGCGTGTCGCAGCACCGACTCCCTGCCACCGAAAATCGAACGGGAGAGTCACCAGCGCTGTTCCGGCCTTCGGGAGCTCGAAGGGACCATCATGAACAATCCTGCCGAGTGGGGTCTCGGCCACACGCATGCCGAGCCCGAGACGAGTCGCCCGGATGGCATAGCCATTGGGATTCCGGACCCAAACCTCGACATCCAGCGTCCCTCCGGTCAACGTGATATTCCGGACCAGGATGCGATGGAGCTCGATCGTAGGGTCTTGGAATTGCTGGAGGCCGAGGGTGGAGCAGGCGGATAGGGCCATCACGAGGGCGATGGACCAGCATCTGCTCGACAATTGCATCAAGCGCCGACAACCTCCAGTCCGTCCGTGAGTCGCATAGTCCCAATATAGCAAGGTCGGCGGGGGCAGTCGTCACTCGACGGGAGCCGGGTCCCCCGCAGGCCGAGCCGGCTGCCGCCGCTGTTCCCACCACCGAACCCGCTCAGCAATGCGCTGTTCGAAGCCCGTGGCACCGGGCACATAGAACTGCCGGCCGGCCAGCTCTTCCGGCAAGTAGGTCTGCGGCGCAATCCCTCCAGGCGCCTCGTGGTCGTAGGCATAGCCGCGCCCGTAGCCAAGCGCCTGCATGAGGGGAGTCGACGCGTTTCTCAAGTGGAGCGGAACGTCCAGCGCAGGCGTTTCGCGGGCCGCCGAAACGGCATTCTGCCAGGCCATGTACACCGTGTTGGATTTGGGCGCAGTCGCCAGGTACACCAGCGCCTCGGCCAGGGCGAGCTCGCCTTCGGGAGTTCCCAGAAACACGTAGGCCTCTTTGGCCGCAAGCGCCACCGTGAGTGCCCGCGGATCGGCCAATCCGACGTCCTCGGTGGCGATGCGGACCAGTCTGCGCGCCAGATACAGCGGATCTTCCCCGCCCTCGAGCATCCGCGCCAACCAATACAAGGCACCCTGTGGGTCGCTTCCCCGGACGGCCTTGTGCAGGGCGGAGATGGAGTTGTAGTGCCGCTCGCCGTCCCGGTCGTAGGCTGGAACCCGCCGGGCTAACACCTCGGCGATGACGGCGTGGGTGATGCGGCCCCCGGGGCCGACGTGCTGGGCTGCGGATTCGATCACACTGAGCGCCCGGCGCGCATCTCCATCGGCGTGAACGGCGAGGAAGGCGACCGCCTCATCATCCACCTGGAGACGCAGGTCACTCAGGCCACGGTCTCCATCTCCAAAGGCACGGCGAATGAGCTCTTCCAGGTGCTTCGGCCTGAGCGGCTCGAGCACAAACACCCGGCAGCGCGAGAGCAGCGCGCCGTTCAGTGCAAAACTCGGATTCTGGGTCGTCGCGCCGATCAGCGTGATGAGGCCCTGCTCGACATGGGGCAGGAGCGCGTCTTGTTGCGCGGTGTTGAACCGGTGGATCTCGTCGCAGAACACAATCGTGCCCTGGCCGAGTTGGCGGTGAGCTTCCGCTTCCTTGAGGATCTGCCGAATGCGCGGAATTCCCTCCGTCACGGCGCTGAACGCGACGAAGTGTCGGTCGGCATATCGCGCGATCAACATGGCCAGCGTGGTCTTGCCGGAACCGGGCGGCCCCCACAGGATAACGCTTCCCACATCGCCGCGTCGGATGGCGTCGCCCAGGGGCCGCCCCATCGGCAAGAGATGCTCCTGCCCGACACACTCATCTATGTTTCGGGGCCGCATCCGCGCCGCCAACGGCTCGGTAGGGTGGAACAAGCCCGTCTCGTTCACGGTAGGCGCACGGTCTCTCGTGCCAGTGATAGCAACTGCTCGCGGGTATTCCGCGACGGATCTTCTACGACGGCGGTTAGCAGGGTCTCGAGGCACTCCCCAAGGGTCGGGCCGGGCGCGATTCCCGCTTCCGTCAGGTCGGTCCCCGTCACCGCGAGGTCGGCGCGAGTGAGCGGATCGCCGCGCTCCTGGATCCGCCGCATCACCGAATCCCATGGCCACAGCGTGCCCCGACGCAG
>JAOTWK010000269.1 GCA_029862935.1 Gemmatimonadota bacterium
GCCGGTACACGATCACGGCTCGTGTAGACAACGTCCAAATCGACGAGAAACGAAAACTTTCGGTGCTAAGCGAACCGATCGAAGTCGTACTTGAGTAGCGCACTGGCTAACTAATGCATGAACCCGACGATCTGATCTGTCACGGCCCGTGCTGGCGCACGGTCCGCGCCAGCTCAGCTCGCGGGTTATGCACACGTTAGCCGGGTGTTCCAGTATCTCAAGCCGATCTCTTGCATGGATTCCGTGAAAGCGTTATATTGACTTTCTCTGAGCGCCGTGTGTGATTGTCTCGTTTGGCGATAAGGCTAGCGAAGCTCTCTATCACGGCGAGCGGGGAAAGGCTGTCCGGAAGTTCTCAGCCGCTCTTCGCAAGGCCGCACTTCGGAAGCTAGATGTCTTGAATGGCGCTCGGGCGCTTCAAGACCTGCGGTCTCCTCCTGGGAATCGACTTGAGGCGCTGAAGGGGGAGCTAGCCGGATTCCACAGCGTGCGAATCAATGATCAATGGCGCGTCATCTTCCGATGGTCTGATGGCGATGCCTACGACGTGTCCGTTGTTGACTATCATTGATTCACGAGGGTCCAATCATGCTGCCACGCAATAGAATTCCGACTCATCCTGGCGAGATTCTTCTCGAGGAATTTCTGAAGCCACTCGGGGTTACGCAGGTGGCTTTCGCGCGGCACATCGGTGTCCCGGTTCAGAGGATTAACGAGCTGATCCGCGGGAAGCGCGGAATCACGCCCGATACCGCGTGGCTCCTCTCCCAGGCGCTGGACACGACGCCGCAATTCTGGATCAACTTGCAGTCTAATCACGACTTGGCGAAGAGCCGCCCTAAGAGAAAGGTTCGCAAGCTTCGTCGTGCAGGGTAGAGCGCGTACAAAGGAGAGACCGGCTAACACGCCCATGGAATGGACCGTCGGCCTGGCGGCCGCCGGCCGCTCATGGCCAAGACGTTATGCGGTTCATCCCCAGCGCGCGATCAGCTCTTGACAAGCGTTACCATGGGTGGTAACGTTTATCGATGGGGAAGATCCGCCGCGGTGGCTTCGTCTTCGTCACCTGGAAAGGGGGTCATTCCCCACGGCACGTGCATGTGTACCGGGATGGGAAACTCGCCCTGAAATGGGACTTGGAGTATCAGAGGGTCATGAAGGGGCGAGCTACGCGACGAATCTTGTCTCTGATCCGTGAGCTTGAAGATGAAGGCCGCCTATGAAGATTCGGTCAGTCAAAGCAAACAATCGGAAGAAGACGTTCGAGGTTCGAACGGCGTCGAAGACGTGGACGTTTCCATACTCTCGGGCGGAGCCAGCTCCCAGAACGGGAGACCTAGTCGAAGACGTCTCCGTTGACAAGGAGTTGGGGCGTGAGGGCTTTACGTTTGTGTTGAGCTCGGGGACGGAGGGTACAGTTCACATTGATCAGGTGCGCGAGTACAACCAAGACCCTGCTTATCTTCGAGATCTACTCGTGTACGAGCTCACGCTCACAGCTCAGGAACTCGTTGACAAGAGCCCTCTAGCAAAGCGAGAGATCATCCGACGTCTGGGAACTTCCGCTTCCCAGTTTTATCGACTCCTAGATCAGACTAATTATCGGAAGTCTGTCGATCAGCTAGTCTCGCTCATTCACGTACTCGACTGCGATGTTGAAGTAGTTGTTCGGCAGAAGAGTGCTTAGGTCGAACCAACCGCATAACAAGCGCATGGAGCTGCCGGTCGCCTTCGGCGCCCGCAACTCATGCGCAATGCGTTAGACGCACAGGGCTACTTCGCCCCGCGCTCTCCGAGTTGAAACTCTGGCCAATTGGATGTACTCTTTGTCGTACATCTAGGAGTACGCCACTGTGGCCAAAGTGCCAGACATAGTCCCGATCAGTGATCTCCGTCAGGACGCCGCCGCCGTCCTGAAGCGCATTCGGTCCTCTCGCGAGCCCCTCGTCATCACTCAGCGCGGCCGTGCCGCCGCAGTGCTGGTCAGCGTTGAGGCGTACGAGCGTGCTGAACAGGAGCGGCAGATTCTCATGCTGCTCGCGCGCGGCGAGAAGGAGATTGCCGAGGGGAAGGGTTACGACCTCGATGAGGTTCTCGCTGAGGCAGATTCAATTCTCGCTAGCGAGTAGCCGTGCGGATTCGATTCACGCCGTCCGCGAGGCTGCAGTTCCTGGCTGCCGTCGAGTTCATTCGTCGCGACAAGCCGTCGGCTGCCGCCCGTTTTCGGAAGCGCGTTGAGAAGTCCATTCGGCGTTTATCCCGGTATCCCAACTCCGGTCGCGTGCTCCCCGAGTTCCCTGAGCTGCCGTATCGAGAGCTTCTCGTCACGCCGTATCGTTTCTTCTACCGCATTGAAGGCAAAACCGTCTGGGTTGTCGCCGTCTGGCACGGCGCCCAGCTTCCCGACTCGCCTGATGTATAGAATGGCGTCTAACACGCCGAAGCAGCGGACGGCCTCCGGCCGCCGCTGATTGGCAATACGTTAGGCAGACCGAAGAGGTGGTCGGCCGCAATCGATGCGCAGCTGAAGTGAGGGACGTAGAAATGGCGGGAGCGAAGGACCCAACCAGGGCCCTAAGAATGGCAGCGGGGGCCCTACCGGACGTAGTAGAGGCAATGTCTTGTAATCAGACGTCCTACAAGGCGGGGAAGAAGGCCTTCCTGTACGTCGGACCCGGCACAAAGGGGGTCGGATACAAGGCCATGTTCAAGCTCGAGGCGTCGCTGGAGGAAGCGGAGAGCCTGTCGAAAGGTGAGCCCGAACGGTACGAGATAGGTGTCGGCAACTGGGTCACGACGCGGTTCTCCGCTGAAGATCCGCTCCCGAAGAAAATCTGGAGTCGTTGGCTCAAGGAATCGCACGCGGGGGCGACGAAAAGTGGAAGGGCCAGCAAGAGCGCTCGCCAGAAGAAGGCGTAGTCGCGGCGGTGGAAAGACGAAGGGAGGGACGCCGTGGCGACCGCAGGTGTCCGAGGTGTTCTGTACCATGCTGCCTAACAACGCCTTGAACCTGACGGTCACGCCGCTTGCTTGCGCAAGCGACGCGCCCGCAGGTTAAGGCAACGTTAGCCCGACCCCGGATCAACCGACACGAAGTGTGACGTCACCCGGCACGATTTCTCCATAAGGTCTCCACCCCTGCCTCGACAATCGTCGCCGCGATGCCCACTGAAGTACGATATCTGGCCAATGAATCCTTCACTCCCACGCAATGTCAATTAGGACGCAAACCATGAGTGACCCCTTTGCTCCACGCGTCGGCGGAGTCCTCAGCGCCGACATCGCCGTTCCCGAACACGAACGTGAAGTGCGCTTCTACTCGCGTGTACTCAGCACGGGTGAGAGCCCGCTTTGGCGCGAGGATCTAATGAACAACCTCGGCATGCCGATCATCGGATTGGGCGCGCGCAGCACGGAGCATGAGATGCTCCCTCTCCAATGGATGCCGCACATTCAGGTCGCTGATGTCGCAACGAGTGTTGAGCGTGCCCTGGGTCTGGGCGGGAGCGAGCTCATGCATGGCAAGGACGACGATGGAAAGAGCCAGTGGGCGGTGCTGCTCGATCCAAATGGGGCGGCGTTCGGGATCATTCCAGTCGTTTCTTCGGAAGAGATTTCCGCATCTGACGGCGCCGCATCGCGCGACCCGTCGGCGCCAGTGGGATGCGTCGCCTGGCTCGACTTGACGGTATCTGACGCCACGGCAACTCGTGAGTTCTACCGACAGGTCGTTGGCTGGAGCACGAAGGACGTCGAGATGGAGGACGCGAGCAAGCGCTACGCCGACTACAATATGCTCGGCGATGATGGAAACGCCGCGGCGGGCGTCTGCCATGCCCGCGGCGTGAACCTGGATGTGCCTCCTGTCTGGATGCTCTACCTCCCCGTTGGCGACCTCGCCGAGAGTCTCCGACGCGTACCGCAGGAAGGGGGTAAGGTCATCAAGGAGACACGGGCGAACGATGGGGGGTACGCATATGCGGTGCTTCAGGATCCAGTGGGGGCGTACGTGGCGTTGGTGCCCGGATAATGATGGTGCAACGGCGTGACAATCGCTTGACGCTGACGGCGCTTCGCGCCGCAGCTTAAGCAAAGTACCGTTAGCCCGACGACAGCCGGTCGCTGCACTGGCGGTCAATCCGGTTTACAATTCCAATCATGCCCACGGTCTTCTGAAGCGGTCCGTATCGCTTCTTTTTCTATTCAGCGGATCGCGTGGAGCCTCCGCATGTGCACGTTGAGAGAGACAGAGATCGTGCGAAATTCTGGCTGGAGCCAGTACGATTGCAGGAGAGTCGCGGTTTCGGCCGCGTCGAATTGCGGCGACTTGAGCAGCTCGTTCAAGAGCAAGCTGAGTTGCTATTGAGGTCGTGGAATGAGTTCTTCGCGAACTGAAGCTCGAGACGGTCGGGCTCAGAACGTGACCGTCACGGACGACTCGATCATGGTCGACCTGCTTGACGGTCGCTCGGTCACCGTTCCGATCGCCTGGTTTCCCAGGCTTTCTCACGGAACGCCAGATGAGCGCGCGAACTGGCGCCTTATTGGGGACGGTGAAGGCGTTCGATGGCCCGACCTTGATGAAGACATCAGTGTAGAGAGCCTGCTGGCGGGTCGTCGGTCGGGCGAGTCTCAATCGTCGCTTCAGCGGTGGCTGCACGGTCGAAAGCAGGCGGGCTAACCAGCGCCTGAAGCTGTCGGCGCTGACGCTCTGCAGCTTAGGCGCAAGACGTTAGGCTGACGCCGGCTTACCGATTCGCCCGCTTGACATCCCTTATTCCGTATAGTACATATATAGTATGTGGGAAGTCCTAGAACACCGCCGTGTAGCGCGGCGTGTGAAGAAGCTTCCCGTAGAGGTCCTCAAGCGATACGAGAAGTGGAAGGACATCGTTCGAATCTCGGGTCCTCCTGGCCTGCGTAGAATCAAGGGGTTCCACGACGAATCGCTCAGAGGAGAATGGAAGGGTCATCGCTCGTCCAGATTGGGTCAGCAGTTCCGGGTGATCTACCGCTTGGAGGCTGAAGAGGTGCTGATCCTGGTCATTGACGTTACGGCGCATGACTACTGGAGGAAGTAGGCGCATGCGGCGTAGCGACTTCCGCAAGGCACGCAAGAGTGTCGACGTTAGCGTCGGAGAGTCGGTTCGGATCATCCGTCAGCTTCAGGAGCTGAGTCAGTCTCAGCTCGCCGAGCTCACGGGGATTCCACAGTCGACGATCTCCGCGATCGAGAATGACCGCGTGAACCTCGGTGTCGAGCGCGCGAAAGTCATCGCTCGGGCGCTCAAGTGTCATCCAGCGGTTCTCGTATTTC
>JAOTWK010000270.1 GCA_029862935.1 Gemmatimonadota bacterium
TGCGGACCAGATTTCATTGGTCTTGACGTCTTTGAGGAAGAGGAACGTGCCCCAGCAGTCACGCGTCGTATCTTCTCGCCATCTGGTCACCGCGAGGTCGTGCCATCGGCTGAACCCCGAACCCGCCGCCGTGACCATGACCATGTACCGACCGTTCGACAACACGTGCGTGCGCGGCGAGATGTCGTGGGGTGATTCGAATCGTCGCAGCGTGGGTGGAATGAGGTCGCGCACATGGGCGGCCACCTGCACTTCCTCACCCCGAGGCCGTGCCACCGCTACCGCACGCGGGGTGCGTTCCTGCAGCAACAACTCCGCTGCCTGAATCGTTGGATGCGAGTGGAAGTGTCTCCTGGTCAGGCCATCGTGCACGACGTTGCCCAGCGAGACGATGGTCATCCCCTGATGGTGGGCCATGTACGCCCGGACGACTGCAACCAGTTCCTTCTCGGGAAGTCTCGACGGTGTGAAATCCAGCGCCTCATAGAACCCATAGGCGCCTCTCGCCCCGGCCTCTTCGAGATGCGCAAAGTTGTCGACCACGGCCTTGGGATCCACCATAGCCGCGAGCGCACTGGCATAGGGTGCTACCACCACGTCCTCGAACAGCCCGCGCTTGAGTCCGAGGCCGGGCACACCGAAATCCGAGTACTGATAGGTGAGCTCCACATCGCGCACGTTGTAGGCCGACTCGGAGACCCCCCACGGCACACCTCGTTCCGCCCCGTACCGAACCTGGCGTCCCACGACGAGGCGGCATGAGAGATCCAAGAGACTGCGTGCAGGCTGCTCCATCACGAGCAGTGGCATCAAGTACTCGAACATCGATCCCGACCATGAGACGAGCGCCGACTCCCGGCCAACCGGTGTGAGCGCTCTGCCCAGCAGGAACCAGTGCCGCGGCGAGACGTCTCCCTTGGCAACGGCCAAGAAGCTCGCCAGCCTCGCCTCCGATGCCAGCAGGTCGTAGCAGCTCGGGTCGAGGGTGTTGTCGGCAACGCGGAACCCGATCGAGAAAAGGTTGCGCGAGGAGTCGAACAGGAATCGGAAGTCCATTCCCCAAGCCATTTGTTCGGCTTGCAGTGCGAGAGCGGAGAGGCGGTGCCTAATCGTGGTGGGCGCTGGCGCTGGCGCGTCGGGATCATCGTGACGAATCAGCTCGAGATCGCGCGCGTGACTCTGGACGGTGTCTCGAACCGCTGTTGCCCACCTCTCCGTCTCCGACGCGTCCCCGTTCGTCGCGCCGGTGGAAAGGGTGCTGACGATGTCCAGCAAGTTCTCCGCACGCGTCTCCAGCACCTCGAACCGGCGCTCCCATTCAGGGATCGCCGTCGGGGGATCCTCGAGCGCGGCCGACATGGCCTGCAAGGCTTCTTGCACCTCCAACGCCGTGACCGTCTCCGATCGCGGGCGGAACTCGGCTGTCTCCACCTGTTCGCGCACGGGTTGCAACGCGTCGTGAATCCCGTCCAGCACGTGCGGGCTCAGCAGCGGCTGACGCATGAGCTGGCGGCATCCTTGCGCCAACGCAAGGAGATGCCCCGCCAAGTTCCCGCTGTCGACGGTGGAGATGTACAGGGGATCGAGCGGCCGGAGGTCCGTGGTGTCGTACCAGTTGAAGAAATGTCCGTGAAACCGGCGCAGGCCGGTCATCGTCTCAAACGTGGCTTCGAGCCGCTGGGTCATGTCCACGATCCCAATCCAGCCGAAGTCGCGGGCGGCCATGACACTCAGGAGGTACAGCCCCATGTTGGTGGGTGACGTGCGGTGGGCGACCACGGGCTCGGGATCTTCTTGGAAGTTGTCAGGTGGAAGAGAGTTCTCCTCCTCGTTGACGAACTGTTCAAAGAAGCGCCACGTACGTCGAGCGACGAGGCGGAGCGAGCGCGTCTCCCGCGGTGTCAGGCGGCGGCGTTCGGCGAGCTCCGTCGGCAGGCTGAGCCGCCACGCCAGAACGGGTGCCAGGGCCCAAAAGAGTACCACCGGTCCGGCAACCGGCCACGCACCCGGCTTGGCCACGAGGAAGAGCCCCGCGGCGCCCGCCGCGAGCACCAGGCTCCAGCGGAGGTGCTGATAGAACGCACGCAAGCTCGGGTCGACTCCGTAGCCAGCCTGTGCGGCTGGGACCCACTCCAGGAGCTGGCGCTTCGTGATGTAGAGTCGCCCCAGGGTACGCACCACCGCATCGGTGATGTACCGAGCCCGATGCGCCATCACCGCGATCCCAAGCATCACCTGCAGCGACGCAAGCTGAATATCACGGCCCGTGGCGCGCAGGTGACTTCGCTTGGAGAACCCCTGCCTGCGCGGGATCAGTCCGTCGAGCACCGGCATGAAGGCGGGGAACGCGATGGATGCGAGGACCAGACCGGTCCACAGTGCCGGTGAGACCGTCGGCAGGGTCCAGGCAGCGACGACCAGCAGAAACGACGACGGCGCGGTGAGACTGCGACGGAGATTGTCCAGCATCTTCCAGCGGCTGTGCACGGGAATGCGTGTCCGCTGCCTGTTCTCCCGCTCCGCGTTCCTTTGGCCAAGAATCCAGGGAAGGAGCTGCCAGTCGCCCCGTACCCAGCGGTGGGCGCGGCGGACGGCCACTTCATAGTTGTTGGGAAACTCCTCGAACAGGTCGATATCGGTCACGAGACCGGCGCGCGCAAACACGCCCTCGAACAAGTCGTGACTCAGGAGCGCGTTCTCCGGCACCCGGTCGGCAAGCGCCGTCTCGTACGCGTCGACGTCGTAGATCCCCTTGCCCGTGTACGACCCCTCGCCGAACAGGTCCTGATACACATCGGAGACCGCTGCCGCATACGGGTCCACGCCCCCGGGACCTGACACGATCCGCTGATAGGGGGTGCTGTGGGGTCCCGTCGGCAAGGACGGCGTGATTCGCGGTTGCAGGATCGCGTATCCCTCGACCACCCGGCCCAGCTCGGGGTCGACGCGCGGTCGATTCAACGGGTGGGCCATGGTCCCAACGAGGCGGTAGGCCGCCCGCCCGGGAAGGCGAGTGTCGGCATCCAGGGTGATGACGTAGCGGACGCCATCGGGCACGGTGGGCGGTCTGCCGTTGACCGGAATGAACGTGGTATCGGTTGCGCCGCGCAGCAGGCGGTTCAACTCGTGCAACTTCCCGCGCTTGCGTTCCCACCCCATCCACGTGCCCTCTGTCTCGTTCCACAGGCGTCGGCGATGCAGCAGGATGAACCGGTCCCCTCCGTCGAGCGGACTTCCGTATCGCTCGTTGAGACCCGCAATGCCCTCGGCCAGCTCGGTGAGGAGCTCCTGGTCGCCAGGCATGTGCTCGGTGGCAGCGTCCTTCCAATCGGTGAGGAGCGCGAAATGGAGACGGCCGCCGGGATTGGCGAGGTAGTGCACTTGGAGCCGCTCGATGGACTCCTCGATTCCCTCGCGGCTTGTGAGGAGCGATGGGACCACGACCATGGTTCGCAGCTCGGCGGGCACGCCACCGGTGAGGTCGAGTTTTGAGAGCAGTCGGGGTGGAACGACAATCGTGACCAGGCGATGGACCAGAGCCACCGCAATGTCGGACGCGGGAACGAGAGCGAGGATCCCCACCAACACGAGGATCGGTACCGCAACACCCGCGCGGAGGGTCAGGAACAGCGGTCCGGCGAGCAGGAGAGCCGTGAAGACGGCGATCATTCCAAAATAGCCGGACGTTGCATGCATGCGCCATGCGCGGCGAATCCGGACGCGCAAGGGGAGACGATAGCCCAGTCGCGTTTCGAATCCCCACCTGCCACCCGACACCAGGTAGTATCCCGGATCCTCCTCGCGGGTCTCCGGCACGGCGAACGCCCCTGATGGCTCTTGCGACGGGTCTGTCGCGGCGTCGGGAGCGGGAGGCGAAGAGGCGCTCGGTCGTTCGCGTCGCGCCTCGCGGGCCAGTGTCACCGCCTCACGCGCCACCTCCAGTTCCGACCAGGTGGATCCCCGTGACAGTTCCTCGACCGCCTCTCGGTACTTGTTGCGTGTGGCGAAGTCCATCGCGGCGAACCCGGGAGCCGCTCTGAACGTCTCATCCACCAGACTGACTCCCTCGAAGAACTCCTGCCAACTGATAGACGACATCCACCGCATGCTCGTGATGATGTTCCGGACGGTGATGTTCGCCTCTGCCTGCGCCTGATGGACCTGCGTGACGATTTCACCGGGGGACGTTCCCTGGGCGGCCAGGGTTTCGTTCAACCAGCCGAGGGCCGGTGCGACCGACAGCGGCTGGTCACGGAGCCGTTGCAGCAATTGCACGGCGAATGCGCTGGCGAGCGGGGTCGTGCCCAAACCGCCCAACACATCGTCTACGTGTTCCGTCGGCCGGCCGCTCAAGCCCAGCCGACGATCCGCTACGTCATCGGCGCTCGCGCGCCCCTTGCGGGCGCGGATGACCAACTCCGTCAGCCGTCGCAGGTTCTCCAAGAGGGCAACGCGAAGGTGGATCGCGATCGCCCACAGCTCGCCGATGCCGAGGGGTTGGACCCGTTGGTAGGCCCGCACGAATGCCTGCAGCGTCTCCAGATCAAAGCGACTGTCGGTATGCGCCACGTAAGCCCACGCCAATCCATAGACGCGCGGGTATCCACCGAGGTGGTGGCCCTCGGCGATCTTCGGCAGGAGTTTGTAGAAACTGTGCGGCAGATGGTCCCGGATCTCTCGGATCTGCCCGTCCACCACGTGGAAGTTGTCGAGGAGCCACTCCTCGGCCTGCGTGATATGCCTCTTTTGGCGCACCGCCTCGACGATGTCCCGGTACCCGGCGAGCAGCACCTTCCCGTTCTCGCGCACACGAGGCATGAGCCGGCGGCCTTTGTCGCGTGCGTCGGCGGTGGGTTGGGCCGCGGCCAGGCTCACGCCGTGCTGTTCGAGCCGCTCGATACCGAACACCTCGGCACGGATCGGCTCTTCCACGCTAGGAAGCGCCGCGACTATCGCGTCCGTCGTGTTCACATCCCCTTCCCTGCCCCAACGTCCGACGGTGCGGGGGTGGCATGAGCACGTCGACGCGTCTCAGCAGCCCCTTGGCGGTAGTCCGGTCGCGTCCACTTCGTGGGATGTGAAGACATGGTCAGCCACCCAGTTCGTCGCTTGGGAAATGCTGCGACACCCGGTGTCACGTTCGGGAGTTCAAATATGGAACCCAACGTGCTCGGGCGCGCCCGGTCAATCATACAATGATGTCGCCAATGGGCGAGATTGGATACGTGAGGACCCAAAGCCGACATGCGACTCATCGGCGAGTGGGAGGGTGGTCGGGGTACAAGGCGGCCAATTTTCAGCCTTCAGTTGTC
>JAOTWK010000271.1 GCA_029862935.1 Gemmatimonadota bacterium
GACTACGTGGCGTTACCGATCGCGTGGCTCGCGCTCCGGGTAGGACGCAAGCGGCTGGTGCGGCCCGCGGGTAAGCTCGTCGGGTGGGGACTCAGGAGGTTTTCGCGGCCTCCGTTTGGGACGGTGCTGCTCATCGAGGCCAAGGGCTGGAAGAAGGGGCGCTTGGTGTCGTTTCGTGGTACGGTTCGCCACAACGACGCGTACGCGCTCACGGCCATTGCCACGGTTGCGTGCCTCCTCCAGTATCTCGACGGGTCGATTCGCGCGCCGGGGCTGCAGCTGCAGGCACTCTGTGTGGACCCACGGCGGTTCACGACAGACCTCGA
This sequence comes from Gemmatimonadota bacterium, assembly GCA_029862935.1. The sequence goes on from JAOTWK010000271.1 coordinate 327, forward strand.
GCGACTCGGAGCGGCGGTTGAGTATGGCCTGGACGTGGAGACATAATGAAGGTGTGGGGCTTGCGGGGCCCGATTTGGTGGGTCGATGAGATGGTGACAACACGGGAAGCACAAGGGGAGATATCGGTATGACGCAACGTGTGGTGATTCTGGGGGCAGCAGGACGCGATTTTCACAACTTCAACGTGTATTTCCGTGGCAATCCGGAATACGAGGTCGTCGCGTTCACGGCGGCGCAGATTCCGGATATCGATGACCGCCGATATCCCCCCGAGCTCTCGGGCGACCAGTATCCTGACGGCATAGCCATCGAGGCAGAGCGTGACCTCCCGCGCATCATTCGCGAGGGAAAGATCGATCTCGCGGTGTTCAGTTATAGCGACGTGTCGCACGAGCATGTCATGCATGTGGCGTCGATCGCGATGGCCGCAGGCGCAAGCTTTCTGCTGCTCGGCCCGCGCCAGACCATGCTGCGAGCCAAAGTGCCGGTGGTGGCGGTCTGTGCTGCGCGCACCGGGGCGGGGAAGAGCCAAACCAGCCGGCGAGTCGCCGGGATCCTGCGCGAGCAGGGGAAGCGTGTGGTCATCGTGCGACATCCGATGCCCTACGGCAATCTCGTCGCTCAGGCCTCGCAGCGGTTTGCAGTATTCGAAGATCTCGACAAGCATGGGGTGACGATCGAGGAACGTGAGGAGTACGAACCGCACCTTCGTGCCGGTTCGGTCGTCTATGCCGGCGTCGACTATGAGCGCATCTTGCGGCAGGCCGAAAAGGAAGCGGACGTAGTGATCTGGGATGGGGGGAACAACGATCTTCCGTTTTACACCCCCGATCTCTGGATCGTCGTGGTCGATTCCCATCGTCCGGATCACGCGGCCAAGTACCATCCTGGAGAAACCAACGTGCGGATGGCCGATGTGGTCGTGATCAACAAGATCGGCACCGCCGGACTCGAGAATATCGAGCTTGCCCGGGAGACGGCACTGGCGTTGAATCCGAAGGCCGTGGTGATCGAAGCGGCCAGTCCGATCTTTGTCGAGGATGGTTCGTACATTCGCGGCAAGAAGGTGCTCGTGATCGAGGACGGACCCACCTTGACGCACGGGGAGATGGCCTTTGGCGCCGGGTGGGTCGCTGCGCGCCGCTATGGCGCCGCCGAGATCATCGATCCGCGTCCCTATGCGGTCGGGTCCATCACGGAGACATTCGAGCGCTACCCCACGACCGGGGCGATTCTGCCGGCCATGGGATATGGCAAGGCGCAAACGCAGGAATTGGCGGAGACGATTCGGCGGGTCCCCGCTGATCTCGTCGTTGTGGCCACCCCTATCGATTTGCGGCACCTGATCGAGTTCGACAAGCCGGCCGTGCGTGTGCACTACGAACTCCAGGAGATCGGCCATCCCACTCTGGCCGACGTGCTGGCCAGCTTCGGCTGTGCGGAGAGCGCGGAAGATCTGCGCCGTGCGGACGGCCAGGCCGGGGTAACACCCCCCGATGGGAAGGAGTGACCCGTGGCGGGCAAGAAGGGCACTATCGGCATTCTGACTGGCGGCGGAGACGTTCCTGGGCTCAACCCAGCGATCCGTGCCGTCACGATTCGGGCATTGCGCGAGGGATACCGGGTCATCGGGATCCGCCGAGGCTGGGCGGGCGTGGTCGACCTCGTTCCTGATCCGGAAGCGGACAACAAGGCCCATGTCCAACAACTGACGGAAGACGTCGTGAATCGGGCCGGCCGGACCGGCGGCACGTTCATTCACACGTCGCGCACCCGCCCGAGTCGGTTGCCGCGAGCACTCGTTCCCGACCATCTGCGCGACACCTACACGGACGAGATCAACGACGTGACCGCGTCTGTGTTGAAGAACCTCGATTTCCTGGGCATCGATTTCTTGGTACCGATCGGGGGCGATGACACGCTGAGCTACGCCAGGCGCCTGCACGGTGAGGGCGTCAAGGTGGTCGCCGTCCCGAAGACGATGGACAATGATGTGCCCGGCACCGACTACTGCATCGGGTTCAGTACCTGTGTGACGCGGACTATCGAGATGACCCACAGCCTGCGAACCACGGCCGGTTCGCACGAGCGATTTCTGGTGATCGAGGTGTTCGGCCGGTACGCGGGGTACACTGCGCTCTTGCCGACGATGGCTGGGGCCGCCGATCGGTGCGTGATCCCGGAGCACTCCTTCGACTGCGAGCACCTCTGCGAGCTCCTGATGTACGATCGGTCACGTCACCCGTCCAAGTACGCGGTGGTACTGGTGTCCGAAGGGGCGACGATGGCCGACGATCCGGACATGTCCTTCGAAGGTGAAGAGCAGGATCAGTACGGCCACCGCAAGCTGGGCGGCATCGGTGACAAGGTTGCCACCCGACTCAAGGACACGTCGGCGAAATACAATCAGGGCCGGCGCGTGAATGTCGTGAACCAGCGTTTGGGGTATCTCGTGCGCTGTGGAGACCCAGATGCGCTCGATTCCATCGTTCCCATGGCATTCGGCAACTTGGCACTCGACTTGGTGCTGTCCGGAACGTCCGGCCGATTGGTGAGCCTACGCAATGGCGTGTACGACAGCGTGCCGATCGATGTCGTGACGGGCCGCAAGAAGACGGTCGACGTGTCGAAGTACTACAACGTGGACCGTCTGCGACCGCGCTATGAGACGTTTATCCGGCAACCCCTCTTCATAATGACAAGCGATGTCTGAATCTTTGCGTACAGCCGTCGAGTCACTCTGGCCCGAGCTCGAGTGGATCGAGAACCCAGAGCTCCGCGAACAGGTGACCCAAACGTGGATCAAGGCCTTCGAGCGGAGCCCGCTCGAGCCGGACGATCTCACACAGATTCCATTCACGCTGCTCGTACCGAACTGCACGGCGACGTTCATGGAGCACAAGCGGTGTGTCGTGCATATTGCCAAATCCGGTGCCGAGGCCATGCAGCGGTTCCTCGGACACGCCTTGTCGATCGACTCGGATACCGTCATTGCCGGCGCGGTTCTCGCGGACGTCGGCAAGCTCCTCGAATACGAGAAGGTCGGTGGAGTGACCCGCCAGAGTGAGGGCGGAAAGGCGCTGCGGCACCCGTTCACCGGTGTCGCGCTGGCCTTGGAGTGCGGCGTGCCGAATGCCGTGTGTCATGTGATCGCCACGCACGCGGCGGAAGGCGACCTCGTACGTCGAACCACAGAGGCCTATATCGTCCATCACGCAGACTTCATGAGCTATTTGCCGTTCAAGACCCTCGAGGCGTAGGGCCGCACCGCACGCCACGGTATTAGGAAGGAGCAGAGCACCGGATGTCCGAGATGATCACGGCCACAATGGCCCGTTGGGCTGCCGACCTCCGCTATGAAGATCTTGGGGAGAGCGCGATACACGAAGCGAAACGCTATCTCCTGGATTCCTTGGGCTGTGCCTTCGGCGGCTACCGCCAAGAAGACGCCCGTATCGCGCTCGAGGTGCTCGATGAGATAGCCGGTGACGGTCCGTCGACTATCCTGGGCAGCGGGAAGCGGGTCGACCCCGTGTCCGCTGCCTTGGCCAACGCGCTGATGGTCCGCGTGATGGATTACAACGACATCTACTGGCAACAGGATCCATCGCATCCCTCGGACATCATTCCCGCCGCGATGGCGTGTGGCGAGCGTGCGGACGGCTCAGGGCAGGACCTCATTCTCGGGATCATTCTCGGTCACGAATTCGAGATGCGACTCTGCGAGGCCGCGTTTCCGGGCATTCGGGAACGGGGCTGGCATCACGCGACGCTCACGGCGTTTGTGTCACCGATCGTCGCCGGTCGCATGCTCGGCCTCACGTGGGAACAGATCCAGCATGCCGTCGGCATTTCGGCGTCGCGCCACGCCACGCTCGGTGCGGTCACGGCCGGGAAACTCACGATGATGAAGAACACCGTCGACCCGATGGCCACACAGAGCGGCGTCCTGGCCGCGTTGTTGGCAGAGAAGGGGTACACGGGTCCGGAGCACGTGATTGACGGCAAGGAAGGACTCGTACAATGTTTTGGCCCCGAGTGGAAACTCGAGACGCTGGTCGACGGGTTGGGTGAGACGTGGCGCATCGAACGCTGCGGCATGAAGGCCTTCCCGACGGAGGCACTCACCCACGCACCGATCTCCGCCGCGTTGGACATCGTGCAGCAGCACGACCTCGCACCGGAGCAGATCTCAAAGGTGCACATCCGCTCCCTGGCGCGCGCGGCCGATATCCTCGCGGATCCCAGCAAGTATGATCCGCGCAGCAAGGAAACGGCCGACCACAGTCTGCCCTACGTCATCGCTGCCGCGATCGTAGATCGCCAGGTCACGCCGGCCCAGTTCGAGCCCGAAAGGATCATGGACGATCGTATCCGCGAGCAGCTCCGGAAGGTGGAAGTCGTGGCCGACCCGGAAATCGAGCGCGTGTTTCCCAAGCTGCAGCGGGTCATCGTGACGATCGAGACAACTGATGGTCGCGAGCTGACCAGATCACTGGACTATCCCAAGGGCGATCCCCGCAACCCACTCAGCGACGGTGAGGTGGAGGAGAAATTCGACGCCCTGGCGGCTCCGGTACTTTCAGCCGGTGGACGAGAGAAGTTGAAACAGGCGGTGTGGAGGCTCGAAGATGTCCGCTCGATCTCGGACCTCATGACACTAAGCATCGCGGACGGCTGATAGCTGATAGCTGAAGGCTGACAACTGACAACTGATGACTGAGACCTGATACCCCCATGCCCCAGACCGTCGTCGAGAAGATTGCACGGCAGCACATGACCGCAGGACCCGATCGGCCGCTGCGTCCCGGTGATGTCGTGTCTCTCTCGCCGCGCCACGTGATGACGCATGACAACACGGCGGCGGTGATGACCAAGTTCGCGGCGATCGGCGCGAGTCGGGTTCGCGATCCACGGCAACCCGTCTTCACTCTCGATCACGACATCCAGAACACGTCGGAAACAAATCTCACGAAGT
>JAOTWK010000272.1 GCA_029862935.1 Gemmatimonadota bacterium
GATGCTGGTGGGGCAGGTGCCGTTCACGGGCCCCACGCCGCAGGCGATCATGGCGCGGCACACCATGGATCAGATTCCGCCGCCCAGCATCATGCGTGACTCGGTCATGCCCGAGCTCGAGGACGTCATCTTCTGCGCCATGGCCAAGAGCCCGGCGGACCGGTTCCGTACGGCGCAGGAGATGATCGACGCGCTGACCGCGATCGAGACGGGCGGCGCGCCCAAGCTCCGGACCACGCGCGCCACGCGGCGCATCACGCAGCCCGTCATCGAGCAATCGAAATGGAAGCGGTTTGGCGTTCCTGCCCTGGCGGTAGTTGCGGCAACTGCCGTGGGTGTGGCCGGCTGGCAGTTCCTGCAAGGGCGCTCCGGTGGGCCAGCAGCCGTTCCCGGTGGGCTCGATCCCAAGCGCGTGGCCGTACTCTACTTTGAGGATCTGAGTCCTGATGGCGATCTGGCGTATGTCGCGGACGGCATCACCGAAGGGCTCATCTCGCAGCTCTCGACGGTGGGAGCGCTGAGCGTCATCTCGCGCAATGGTGTTGCACCGTTCCGTGATCCGACGACCCCGCGGGACAGCATCGCCCGCGTGCTGGGAGTCGGGAGCCTGGTGAGTGGGAGCGTGGAACCCGTCGGCATCAACTTGCGGGTGACCGCAAGGTTGGTCGAGGGAGAAGGCGGCTCCGACCTCGGCCGAGAGACGTTTCAGCTGCCGGCAGGCGATCTCCTCGCGACGCAGGACTCCGTGGTCCAGATCGTCTCGAACTTCCTGAGACAGCGGCTTGGTGAAGAGGTGCGGACGCGGGAGCTGCGAGGCGGGACTGAAAACGTTGCAGCGTGGGGACTGGTGCAGCGAGCGGAACGGCTCCGTAAAGATGCGGAAGACCTCGCAGTCAACGATGACGACGAACCGGCGATCGCCGCCCTGCGCCAGGCGGACTCCCTGCTCGGTCTGGCCCAAGCCGCCGACCCGCGGTGGCCGGAGCCCATCGTAGATCGCGGGTGGATTGCCTACCAGCGAGGGATGCAACTCTCGGAGGGGCCGGCGGTCGTACCATGGCTCGACACCGCCTTGGCGCGCGCCGACGAAGCACTGGCAGTCTCAACAAATGACTCGCGCGCGCTCGAGCTTCGCGGGACCACGCGGTTCCGCTACTGGCTGCGTCGCGCGGTGACCGATGCCAACGCGCAGACGCGGCTTCTCGAGCAAGCGAAGGAAGACCTCGAGTCGACGGTAGAGAGCGACCCGGGACGGGTTCGTGCCCTCGTGGAGCTGAGTACCCTCTACTACGAGCTTCCCGTGCCGGACGTGCCATCGGCGCTGCGATCGGCGGAACGTGCCTACGAAGCCGACGCCTATCTCGACAATGCGGATGCGGTGCTGGACCGCTTGTTCTGGGGTTCCATCGACCGCGAGTTCCTACCGCAGGCACAGCGGTGGTGCGGAGAGGGCGCACGGCGCTTTCCTGACGACGTCCGGTTTGCCAGATGCGAGTTGTGGCTCATGGTGACCCCGCGTGTGGCGCCAGCCGTCGACCAAGCGTGGCAGCTCCGTGCCCGGCTCGATTCGCTCACGGAGAACCGCTTCCTGCGCGTCGAGGCCGACTTCCTGGTCGGAGGCGTGCTAGCCAGGGCGGAGCTGACGGACAGTGCGCGATCTGTGTTCCAACGGGCGCGCGCAGCGATCAGCAGCGAGTTCGATCCCGATCTTGCGCTCTATGCGCGGGAGGCCTACGTGCGAAGCCTTGCAGGGGACCTGGACGAAGCGATCGATTTGCTGAAGGAGTTCACTGCCGCCAACCCGACACACGATTTCAGCCAGATGTTGGGCAACTGGTGGTGGCGCGAGCTCCGCGACCATCCGCGTTGGAGAGAGCTGAGTGTGGGGTGAACCGTCAAAAACGCGGCCCGTGAGCCTCGCCGTGCTGCACCCCCGCAACACGTGACACCGCTTTTCGATCAAAACGGCCTCCTGACGGCCGGTTCGATCCGTGTGGGGCGGCACCTGTGGGCTCGGGAGTTGCTCCAAAACCTGCGATACCTTGACAAACACTGTCATTCAGCCCAATTGCGATAGATCGATTCGGGTTTAGCCCGGCACACCATTTGGGGGGAAACGATGAAATCACGGTTTACTGCGCTGGCCCTTGTATCGCTCATGACACTCGCTGCCTGCGAGGATGCCACAACTCCGGATCCGGGAGCGATCGAGATCGGCCGACCCAACATCGCGATCGCCTATCCCGACACCTCTTATGGATTTGTCGACGGATTCGCCACGTTCCTCAAGCCACTGGTGGCTGACCCGTTCGTGGACGGGGAGACGCTCAATCAGAACCTCCTGCCGATCATCGAGGTCTGGAAGTGGGATGACGTTCTAAAAGAGGAACGTGGCGTTGATCACGGGTGCGTGAGTCTTGAGGATTCTGAGACGGGGCTGCCGCTCTACGGACCCGTTGCCACGTTCACGCCTCAGGTGAACTTCGATGAGACCTACTATGAATACGGCTGGAAAACTGACCGGGAGCCCGCGGGAGGCCTGATCCAAGATTCGGTATACCGCATTTGCGTCAAGATTCTACGCGTGGTGCCTGGTGGCGATGCCGTACGGCAGCTCGTGCTGTGGCGCGACGTGATTCCCGCGCAGACGAACAACCCCAACAATCCTGAGGGCAACCCCTACGAGTTCCAGAACGGCAGCAATATCCCTATCAAGTTCTGGATCAGCAGCAAGAGCCTGTGCTTCGATGAAGGTGGCAACGTCATCATCGACTGCACGATCGCCACGTTCGGCTCCGACGGGGGAACGGCCACGTGTGACGCTGCCCAGTGTGGCATTTCTGCGCCGGGTAGTGGGGCAGCGATCCCCGAGGGCAAGTTCGCTACATTCGAGGTGCGCTACGTCAACTGCGGCGTCACCGATCCCGACGGCACGATCGATTACCTGCCCATCGACATCCCGCAGTACCCGGGATGCTTGACAGTCACGGTCACGGCCAACTTCGCGTGGAGCAGCTTCGACCAACTCGGTCCCGGGCTCGTGGCCGCCGCGTGCCGCGACGAGACGGTGCTCGGACCCAGAGACGAGCGCCTGCTACTGCACATCGAGTCGGCGGACGCGACTGAGTATTACGCGCTCCCGACCAGGCAGTTCGATCTCGAGTGCGGACCGCAGCCGTTGGCGCAGGCGCCGGGCCCCTCGGGGACCGTGGGTGATTGGATGCGCTACTACGCCACGCGAGGGGTGCAGGCCATGACCCAGCCGGTCCGGTCGCTGTTCGCCCCGCCCGAGTTGACCGCCGCACACGCCGGCTTCGGCGGCGGGACGTCGTTGGGCTGTAACGGGGCAAGCACTGAGGGCCCTGACGGCGTGATCAACTGCTCGAGTCCCGTGCTTGCAGCTGCTGCGGCTGAAACGACGGTGGATGTGCAGCCAGGCGTGCCCGTGGAGTTCAGGATGGTGTGGGCGTTGCCTTCCAAAATCTCGGCGAGGCTCAAGGTGATCGATGAGGATCCGTTCACCACGGCGCCGTGGATCGATCCGGAGTTGGTCGTCAACGGGACGCTCTTCCCAGCCGTGCTCGTCACGGACGAGTGCGAACTAGATTCGGGGGTCGATCAATTCGGGAACCCAGTCGTGGAAGACTGTGTCGGTCAGGAAGAGGATCAGCCGGTTTCTGGTGCGACAGTGACGTTTACGCTTCCCAACGAACCCCCTGTTACAGTTACACGCACCACTGGTGCGGACGGCATTGCCTACGCACCGTGGCCAGTCACGGGGAACGGTCTCTTTGAGGCGACTGCTAGCGGCCTTGGTATTGGCGTCGATCCGAGTCTTGACAGCGTGACGGTGCCGCCGCCGGCGCCGCCGGCGGTGGGCGCCTACCAGGATCACGTTGGTGATACCGCTGTCATGCTCCAAAGCCCCAGCGTCCTATTCCAGGGAACCGCCTGCCCGGCACCGGCCACGTTGGATGGCATTGTCAGCCTAGAGGAATACGCGACGACGTCGAGCTTCGGTGGCATGTTCCCGTTCATGGCCAACGTGTCAGGTGGGGAGGTGGAGGCGGCTGTCTACTGGATGACCGATTGTGACAACTTGTATATGGCCGTGGAGATCCTGGCCGGTGACGCGTTGAAGAACTCCGTGCGCATCATTTTCGACAACGACGGTGATGACATTACGGAAACGTTCGATGACATCTGGGTGCTTGAGACCGACAGGAATGGCGCCGCTCTGCCCGCAGAGGACTGGCACCTGACAGCCAACTGTCTGAACAAGAAGCAGTCGAGCTGTGGAGAGGCCGACCCTGCTCCCCATGGACCATTGTTGACTGATTACTTCTTCTCAACAGGGACCGGGAGTACGGTCTTTGAATTGAAACGTTCCCTAAACTCTGACGGCTCCGATCCGTACGACTTCAGCATCCAGCTCGGGCAGACGCTCGGGTTCTACGTCGTCGTGCAGATGGGTAACGGAGCCCAGGGGAACTCGGAGTATCCAGACTTCCGCGTCTACGAGAGGATCACGATAGGCCAGTAACAGCGCTGCTCCAGGGCGAGGTAGTGCGGTAATGCGATGGGGGCAGGGAGCGCTTCGGCGCTCCCTGCCCCTTCGTCGTCTCAAGTCGTCCCAGTCGTCTACGTCGTCTTGACCGTCCTAGTCCGTCTCCGACTTCTCTTCCCTCCGCCTCTTATTCGTCTCGATCAAATCCACCGTGGCACGTGACCAGTTCGGCACGTGCTCCGTTTCGAACGTCACCCGGACCACCGTTCCCGGTTTGATGCCATGCGGCAGACGATCGAGCGGTACTGAGGCTGCATGCCCCTCATCGTCCAGTAGCACGGCGATCGACCCATCAAGGTGATCCACTGTATAGAAATGATCTTGAGACATAGGCCGTTGGTGCGCGTTAAGAGTCATTCCTTAGGGCTGCAGGAGTCGTGCCGGAGCGCGGGATGCGGGACACGGGATACGGGATATGGAGCTGCTGACAGCAGAAGGCTGATGGCTGATGGCCATCAACTACTTCCCCGCCAAATCCAACAAGAACGCATACACAAACGCCGTCTCCCGATACCGTCGGTAGCGACCCGAGGCGCCGCCGTGGCCGGCTTCCATGTTGGTCTTGAGCAAGAGCCGGTTGGTGTCCGTCTTCATGACGCGTAGCCGTGCCACCCACTTGGCTGGCTCCCAGTACTGCACCTGCGAATCGTGGAGGCCCGTGGTCACCAGCATGTGCGGGTAGTCCTTGGCCTCGACGTTGTCGTAGGGTGAATAGCTCAAGATGTATTC
>JAOTWK010000273.1 GCA_029862935.1 Gemmatimonadota bacterium
GGACAAGACCGGCGTCATCGTTTCGAACCCCGGCAACTTGGACCTCAAGCCCGAGCGCTCGCAGGAGTGGGAAGCAGGCTTCGAGGCTGGGTTATTCAACGGCAGGCTTGCCGTCGACCTGACCTACTACAATCGGACCACCAAGGACGCCCTGGTCGATCGCGACCTGGCACCGTCCCTGGGGCTCACCACGAGCCGGTTCGAGAACCTGGCCAAGACCAAGAACTGGGGCTGGGAAGCCGGCATCAACGGCACGGTGGTTCAGACGCCACTGTTGACCTGGAACGTCGGCCTCAATGGCTCCACCAACGCCAACAAGGTCGTCGAGCTGGGTGAAGACATCGAGCCCATCGTCTTCGGCGATCAGGCCCACAAGGAAGGGTATCCGCTCGGCGCGTACTGGGAGCGGCCGTACACGTGGGAAGACACCAACGGTGACGGATTCATCGCCGTCGACGAAGTGACCGTCAACGCCAGCGATACCACCGAGTTCGTGGGATACGCCCGTCCGCGGTACGAGCTGTCGTTGTTCAACTCGTTCGACATCGGCTCGTGGCTCCGGATCAGCGGACTGTTCGATTACCGCGGGGGGCACAAGGCGTACAACTTCACCGAGGAGTTCCGCTGCCGGTTCCGCACCTGCGAGGCCCTCAACAATCCCGACGCCTCGTTGGAATTGCAGGCGCGGTCCATCGCCGGAGCGGTCTCGTCGACGCAGACCGGCTTGGGCTTCATGGATCCGGGCTGGTTCATCAAGCTCCGCGAGCTGTCGTTTACGTTCTTCCTGCCGACCAACATGGCAGGCATGATCGGCGCCGACCGGGCAACGCTGACGATCAGCGGCCGGAACCTGTTGACGATCACGGATTACACCGGCACAGACCCCGAGGTGCAGCAGACGGCGACGTCCAACTTCACGTCGCGCGACTTTCTCACGCAGCCGCAGGTCCGCTACTGGACCGCGCGGTTGCAGCTAACCTTTTAACCGGTGAGGAATGCAGCCATGACGAAGCTTTCGACTTCTCATGTGCGGCGGCGGAACCGCCCGTTCCTTGCCGCCGCGATAGCCGCCGTTGTCCTCTTAGGCGTACCCCTTACGGGGTGCGGCGAGCTGCTCGAGGTCAACGATCCGGACATCGTGACACCTGACAATCTTACTGATGAGCTCGGTCTCGAGACCCTGCGGAATGGCGCCCTCAGCAACTTCCAGGAGGCGTGGTCCGCAGATGAGGCGAGCGACAACCTGACGATCTTCTCCGGCCTCATGAGTGACGAGTGGTTCCACTCCGGCACGTTCCCCACGCGCCAAGAGGCCGACCGGCGGGAGTTCCAACTCACGAACGGCACCATGGAGGGCATGTTCTTTGAGCTCCAGCGGGCGCGCGCCGACTTGGAAAAAGCCGCCATTCGGATCGAGCGGTCGGTGGCCGACCCCAATGCCGATGCACGGATTCCTGAGATGCAGACGTTTGCCGGGTTTACGTACGTCGGGTTCGGTGAGAATTTCTGTAACGGCGTGCCGTTCAGCGAGACGTTGGACTCGATACTCTATGGAGATCCGCTGACCAACGCCGAGATGTTCACCAAGGCAGTGACGTTCTTCGATGCCGCCTTGGCGCACCCGGCTGTGGACGCCGACGTCGCGAACCTGGCGAGGATCGGCAAGGGCCGGGCGCTGCTCAATCTGGACCAGGCGGGCGCAGCGGCTACCGCCGTTGCGGGCGTGCCGGACGACTTCGTCTACTACACGTATCACAGCAACGTCGAGAGCAAGACCCGCCTTGGGGTGTATCACCTGAACCACGAGGCCGAACGCTGGTCGGTGGCGGACAGCGAGGGTGGTAACGGACTCCCGTTCCGCTCGGCCAACGACCCGCGGGTGCCGTGGTCCGACCCAGGCGACACCGGGTTCGACAGCGAGACACCACTGTACCTGCTCATGCTGTTTCAGGACCGTACGGACCGCTTCCCGCTGGGCACCGGTGTGGAGGCCCGGCTGATCGAGGCCGAAGCCGACTACCAGGCTGGGGGGAGCAACTGGATCACCATTCTGAACGGCCTGCGGCAAGACTTTGCCACGCTGGCGCCGGCGCTGTATCCGGACAACACGCCAGCCGGCGCGCTCGCGGACACGATCGTTCCCGCGACGGCCGCCGAGCAGGAAGACCTCATCTTTTACGAGCGGGCGTTCTGGCTCTTCGCCACGGGCCACCGCTTGGGCGATCTCCGGCGGCTGATCCGGCAGTACGGCCGTGGCACGGAGACCGTGTTCCCCACGGGCGCATACCACAAGACCGGATCCTACGCCACGGACGTGAACATCCCGGTCCCGCAGCCCGAGGAGAACAACCCGAACTTTGTATCCTGCTCGGACCGGAACCCGTAGAATCAGGGACCACGGCAGCAGGCTTGAACCAAGAGGGGGCGCCCGATCGGGCGCCCCCTCTGCTCTTCTCGTGCAATACGTCGAGACCGCTACCTCAACCGTGCGCTCCCGGTATCGGGCGGCGCGATCGAGTCCGGCTCCTCTTCCTCTTCCCCTCCCAACGTCGTCTCGATCAGAATCACACCGGCTACCGCAGAGGTCCCGTAGTACGTCGTGGCATCGGGACCGGTCAGCACTTGAATCGAGTAGAGGTTGTCCGCTGGGATCATGCGGAGCATGGTGATGTCGCCAAGCTTGGTGCCATCGAGTAATACAAACGGATCTTCACGCAGCACCATGCTGCCCTGGCCGCGATCGGAGTAGATCCTGACGGGCATGCCCCGGTAATCACTGAACCGGTGGGTCCGTACCGTGAACTTGAGCGCCTCCCAAGCCGTGCTGGCGCCGGTGGCGCGGATCTGCTCGGCCGTGACGTACTGGCCCGTGATCTGGTTCGGGCGGGCGTCCTCGCGGGAGCGCGTGGCGCAGGCGGTAAGCACCAGCAGCCCCACACACACAACGAGCGCGGACCGATTGAAAAGAAAAGTGGTCTGCATGGGCCCCTCGAGCTTGAGCATCGGAAACGGGCCGGTAGAAGCATAGGATGGATGGCCCTTCCTACTGGATCCTACCCAGCAGAATGGCGCCTGTTCAGATGCGGGGCAAGTCCGAGCACAACCCCTGCTGCAATTTCATGTGACCTCGGTCGGTCTTGGACAGGTATTGTTACCGAAGAAACAAAGTCACCATTCTCCGAGAAGCCGGAGCCAGATGAGGTAGCTCATGGGATCACGGGTTGGACCGCACCAGTCACCGCTCGCCGCAATCGCCTTCGCTGCGCTACTGGCCGGCGGGCTCGTCGGCTGTGAAGACACTGCCGAACCTTCAGGCGTGCTGGTGCGTCTGGTGAATGCGTCGATCGTCACCATGACCCGCGCCACGCTGTACACATCGGAAGGGCCCGTGAGTTTTCAGGACTTGGAGGCCGGAGCAGCGTCCCCGTTCATCAGCGTGAGTGTCGCCTATCGGTTCGCGACCACGGAGGTCGTCGCCGCCACCGACACGTTTCGCCTGCAGGTGATCGACTTTGTTGGAGAGACGCCGCTGGAACCGGGGCTCTACTCCTACGTGTTGGATGTGATCGATCTTGGGACGCCGAACGCCAGTCTCACACAGGAGTTCCGCCGCGATCGCTGAAACACCGCGGCGCAACTAGTTGGTCACCGATCCAGATCGTTGACCGTCCTCGACCGTCTTCTCCCACCAGCTGAAGGCTCAAGGCTGAGTGCAGGCACCGCAGTGCTCTGGTATCCACCCCACCAGAATCGGGTTAAGCGAACGGCTTGTGAAGGGTGAATCGTCTCGGCGGGCACCACGAATTACCACACCGGGTGCCGCAGGCACACCTTGACGATCTTTGCAGTATGGCCATATTGTCTTGAGTATGGCCATACCAAAGATCAAGGGAACCTATTCCATGGACGTGGAGACGGTCGAGGTGCTCACGCACCTGGCGCGCCGCTGGGGGGTGAGCAAGTCCGAAGCGCTGCGGAGGGCGATCCACGTCGCGGCCGCAGGGACCGATGAGGAACCGGTCGGCGTTCTGGATGTGCTGCATGAGCTCCAGGAGGCCGTAGCACTCTCGGCATCGCAAGCGCGGGACTGGGCCCGCCAGGCGCGGGCCGAGCGTCGAGCAGCGTCGAAACGCAAAGAGCCGACGGACACGTGATTCAGCTCGACACGAGTTTTCTGATCCACGCACTGGTCAAAGACGCACCCGAGGACAAGCTCCTCAGAACGTGGATTCGCAAGCGGACTACGCTCGCCGTGAGCGCGATTGCCTGGGCTGAGTTTCTTTGCGGACCGTTGGAACCGCACCAGGCTGAACTCGCCGGACGAGTGATCGATCACGTGTTGCCGTTCGGAGTCGAGGACGCAGCGATGGCGGCGGAGTTGTTCAATCGCACCGGGCGCCGTCGGGGCTCATTGGCCGACTGCATGGTGGCGGCAACCGCCCTGATTCGCGGCGCGCCGCTCGCTACCGCCAACCCTGCAGACTTCCGCCGTCTGAAAGAGCGTGGGCTCGAGCTATTGACCGGGTAGTCTGGGGGCCGCCGCCGAATGCGTGGCAACGCGGTCGCGTTCCAGACACGAGAGCGCTGGTCAACCAGCGGTTAACCCCACCAGCGGCACCTCGGGCGCGTGCTGGCGGATGCGGTCGTTACGGATGCGGCGTGAGCCGCATCCCTCCGAGCGCTCGACTCTCGAGCTCGGCTGCCACTTGTTCCCACCGCTCTGGATCGCTGCGGAGAACGTCGACCGTAAGACCGTGGTCGCCCAAATCCTCGAGGTAGATGATCATCAACTCATTCCACGCGGGCTGCCCCAGCAACCACACCAACCGTACCCGCATCAACGCGGTGCCAAGCGTGTAGCCCTCCCGTTCCAGGAGCTGCTGCGCGCGGTCCCCATCCGACCCGCGCCGGCCCGCAAACCCGCTCGTCGGGTAGTACCGAAGATTGGTGCGGAATTCCTGCCCACCGAACTTGATGGTGGGATCACTCGAGTAGGTGTACGGCCGCCCCGACCCCGCAGGCTTCCCCTCGAACTGCAGCCAGTAGAGTCGCTTGATGCGCGTGTCTTCCGCTTCGACAAAGAAGTGCTGCTCCGCATGTGTCTTGCCTGAGAGCATCACCGTCTGTGTCCCAACATAGGTGAGACTCGAATCCAACGCGATCCGTACCACAGGCATGGAGTCCGAGACGATGACCGTCCCCTCAACCTGCCGCTGCGCCCTCGCCGCATGCACCCAGACGGTCAATCCCAAGACTGTCGCTACTGAAATGATTCTTCTGT
>JAOTWK010000274.1 GCA_029862935.1 Gemmatimonadota bacterium
CGTCTTCTACCGCAACCCGCTCAACTACATTGGCTGGCTCGTCACCAGCACCCTGCACCTGCTGTTTCGCATGCTCTTCATCCTGTACGGAAAATCGAACCGTATCTTCACCAAGAAGATCGCGGCTGTGGCCTACAAGCGCTCATGAAGCCCTGGGAGTAGCACGCTCGTGTGCGGAATCTGCGGTCTCGTCGAACCTGACCCTTCGCAGGGACGCCTGCGTGCGATGACGGACGCCCTCCGGCATCGGGGCCCGGATGACGAGGGGTTCTTCTTCGGCGCCGGCGCGGCCCTCGGCCATCGGCGACTGAGCATCATCGATTTGGCGACCGGGCAGCAGCCCCTCAGCAATGCAGACGGCTCACTGTGGCTGGTGGCAAACGGGGAGATCTACAATTACCGGGCACTTCGGGACGAGTTGATCAAGGACGGGTGTCAATTCCGCACCAAGTCCGATTGCGAGGTAATACTTCACCTCTATGATCGACACGGTGAAGACTGTCTCCGGTTCCTGCGCGGCATGTTCGCCTTCGCCTTATGGGATGTACGCAAACGCCGCTTGTTCGCCGCCCGAGACCACCTGGGACAGAAACCACTCTACTATGCCGAGTACGGCGGCAGATTCGCGTTCGCTTCTGAAATCAAGGCACTCCTGGCAGCAGAGCCGGCGCTGAACGAACCAGATCTTGCCGCGCTAGACGAGTATTACACGCTCCGCCTTGTCGCGGCCCCACGGACGATGTTCCGACACATCCGTAAGCTTCCACCCGGACACTACCTCACCTACGACGCGGACGGCGATCTTCGCGTCGAGCGGTACTGGAACGTGTCTTTCGAGCCGAAGTACTCCGGCTCGGAACAGGACCTTCTGGAAGAGCTCGAGCATCATATCGTCGAGAGCCTCCGGCTCCATCTCGTGAGCGACGTCCCGGTCGGGGCGTTCATGAGCGGCGGGCTCGACTCGACGCTCGTGGTGGCGATGATCATGAAGCATGGGTTGGCAAGCGACTTTCAGACGTTTTCGGTGGGTATCCCATACGGCGAGTTCGACGAAGCGCCCGCAGCACGGCTCGTCGCGCACCGGTACGGGACCCGCCATCACGAGCAGGAGATCCGACCTACGCTCCTGGATACGTTTCCGCGGCTGGTACGACATCTGGATGAACCCTCCGACCCGCTCGCGCTGTGTGTCGATCTCATCGCCAAGATGGCCCGACCGCACGTGAAGGCCGTCTTGGGAGGCGACGGGGGCGATGAGTTGTTTGGAGGGTACGATCGCTACTACGGGAACCGTGTAGCAGGCAGCTACGCGCGCATTCCGCATGCGGTGCGACGGCATATGCTGGGACCACTGGTGCGGCGGCTGTCGCACGGCTCGTGGTACAAGAGCGCCGGGCATCGTCTCAAATGGCTGCACCACATCTCGTTCTTTCCCGCCGCCGAACGGTATCTCGAGAGCTTGAGCTATTTCTACTTCCAGCAACACGCAAAGGCCGCTCTGTACGGACCCGTAATGCAGGCTGCCGCCGCTGCATTCGACGCCGGCGCCGTCATGCGCTCGGCATTCGAGTGCGCGAATGCCAGTGGCGTCGTCGACCGCATGCTATACGCGGACTATCACGCACGATTGCCCGATCACCCAGTCATGATCCAAGACCGGATGACGATGGCGCATGGCCTCGAAGCGCGAAATCCGTTCATGGACCATGTGCTCGCCGAATTCGCAGCGCGGCTACCCGTCAAGTTCAAAGTGCGCGGCCGCTCGCTTCGGTACCTTCAAACACAGCTTGCGCGGCGGTATTTGCCGGCATCCGTCCTGCAACGCAAGAAACAGGGCTTCTCGTCTGCCCTTCCCTATCTGTTGCGCAACGAGCTCGACACGCTCTACGAGGCCTTCCTCACTCGGCCCGCACTCGTGAATGATGGGTACCTGAATGGCGACACGGTGCGCCGGCTGGTTGCCGAGCACCGGCTCGGAAAGGCAGACAATGGTCAGCGCCTTTGGCTGCTCCTCAACAGCGAGGCCTGGTATCGCACGTTTGTTCTCGGAGAGTCCGAGCAGCAGCTGGATGAGCAGATCGCCGCCGTACCTCGTGGACGCGTAGCAGCCTAGGATGAGCTTGCCGTGATACGTCGCGACCTCCGTCAGCTCGCGGACACGCGGTTCGACCTCGTGGTGATCGGCGGGGGCCTGTTCGGCGCATGCGCCGCCTGGGACGCGGCTCAACGTGGCCTCTCGGTCGCGTTGATCGAGCGTGGTGACTTCTCGGCTGGCACCAGCGCCCATTCGTACAAGGTGGTGCACGGGGGCATCCGGTATCTTCAGCATGGAGACATCTATCGGGTGCGCCAGTCGAGCAATGAGCGCCGCGCGTTCCTGCGGATTGCACCGCACCTCGTGCACCCCATGCCGATCGTGATCCCGACTTTCGGACGCGGGTGGAGTGGGAAGACCGTGCTCCGAGCAGGACTCCATGCGTACGACCTGTTGACCATCGATAGAAATGCAGGCGTCGGCAACATCGCGCGACACATTCCGCGCGCCCGAATCTTGGGTCGGGATGAGGCGCGACAGATGTTTCCGAACCTCATCCGCAGCGATGCGACTGGGGCTGGCGTGTTCGCAGACGGTCAGTACCAAAACCCTCCGCGCCTCGTCTGGGCTGTCGTGGAGAGCGCGATCACCAATGGAGCCGTTGCCGCGAACTATCTCGAGGCGACGAACTTCATACGGCGCGGCAACGCGGTCACCGGCGTCACGGTGCAGGATCGTATCGACGGAGAGCAGTTCGACATCCAGGCGACGGTGGTGATCAACGCGGCCGGCCCGTACGCGGAGCCTCTGCTAGCGAGGAACGGGCTGCAGCTGACTCCGGCCGGGACGTATTCACGCGACGCCTGTTTCGTCGTCCCGAGACGGATGCTGCCCGGTGACCACGCCTTGGCGCTCATGACCGCGACGCGGGATCCGGACGCAAAACTGAGCAGAGGCGCCCGACATCTGTTCATCGCCCCGTGGCGCGAGTATACGCTGATCGGCACTTGGCACCGGGTACAGCGCCCCGGCTCGCTGGACATCCTGGTCAGTGATGACGAGCTCTCGCGGTTCGTCGCGGATGCCAATGCTGCGTGTCCCGAGCTCAGCCTTACACTCGAGGACGTCTCGGTCCGGAATTCCGGCCTCGTCCCGTTTGGGGAGAACGAAGAGGGAGCTGAGGATCTGCGCTATGGTCACCGGTCAGAACTCATCGACCACTCGACGGTGCATGGTTGCGAGAACCTCATTACCCTGATCGGTGTGCGCCTCACGACGGCACGCTTCGAGGCCAAGCGCGCGGTCGACCTCGCGTTCCGCAAGCGCGGCCACCGGCCGCCGCCCGCCCGCACAGACTCCACCCCTGTCACGGGTGGCGATTTTGACGACTGGACCGGACTGGTGGCAGAGGTCGAGGCGGCGACGGCGCCGCATTGCAGCGGAAACGTCGCTCTGTCCCTGGCACACCACTACGGGTGCAGCTACCGGAAGGTGCTGGATGAGCCCGGGGAGCATCCGCAGGGGGTGATCGAGCGGTCCTCCACAATTCGGGCACAAGTCTACCGAGCCGCACGTGCGGAGATGGCGCTTACCCTTGAGGACGTCGTGCTGCGTCGGACGGACCTCGCCACCGGGGAATACCCTGGGCGACCTGCGCTGACCGAGTGTGCCGCGATCCTGGCCGCTGAGTTGGGTTGGTCGTCTGAGGAAACCGATCGACAGATCGCCGACGTGGTGGCAAGGTTCCCCTCATGGGAGATCAGTCGGGTCGACTCCTGACCCCGTTGGAGACCCGGGCGCGACACCTCTTCACAACATGATCCAGATCAACTGCGCGCTTTGGCGTTGCCTCGTTGCGCCTGGAGAAGCCGGCTGAACAGCTCCTCGTACCTTGCCGCACACTCCTCGATGTTGTGGCGTGGCGCGAGCTGGCGGTTTGTTTCGCCCATTCGCTTCTTCTCTGCCGGATTGGCAACGAGCTTGGCAATCGCAGAAACGAGTTGCTCAACGTCCCCAGCCGGGACAACGTAGCCCGTCTCGCCCTCCCGCAGGAAATCGACCTGACCTCCGTGATCAAAGGTCACCACCGGGATTCCCGCCGCCATGGCCTCGAGGTAGACGAGCCCAAAGCCTTCATGCATCGTCGTGGACAGATAGGCGTCGGCCGCCTGCAGCAGCTGCCACTTGCGCTCCTCGCTGACTCTTCCGGCAAAGCGGAGCCGCTCCCCTAATCCGAGTTCCGTCCCGAGCGCTTCCAGCGTTGATCGCTCCGGTCCGTCGCCCACGACGATCAGGTGCACGCCGGCGAGCCCCTGGGAGGTCAGGGCTCGTATGAGCACATCGAGGGCCTTTCTCTTCACCAGGCGTCCGACGGTAATGCCGAGGAATGCACTTTCTGGCAGCCCGAGCTCCGCCCGGCTTACCGCGGGTACCGTTGGCTGCCGGATACCAAGCGGAATGAGCTCGATCGGACCACGGTGACCGTACCAGCGCCGCGCATTCTCCCTCGTGTTCTTAGATTGGGCGACCACTGCTGCGGAACGGCGTAGCGTCCAGCGAACGGCGGATCTCACGATCGGAAGACGGTGGGGCGAAAGCCTCTTTGAAGGGTCATAGATATCCCCACCGTGAAGGCTGAGCACGTGGGGCACTCGAAGAACCAACGACGGTGGGAGGGAACCCGGTCCCGTGGGCACGGCAAAGTGCGAGTGGACAATATCGATCCGCTCTCGACGGATGAGTCGCCCGCCCAGGACCCACGCTCCAGGCGGATACGTCAACATCGATGTCAGTGACGCTGCCGACATATCTTGCCGCCCGATCACAGGCACGCGGAGGATCGTCGTTCCAGCACGCTCCTCGCGCCGAGGCAGCCCCTTCGCGGCCGACGTCACGACGAAGACCCGGTGCCGCCGTGCCAGCTCCTCCGCGATCAGCGCATGCACCACACCACCGCCGCCGCCGATCGGCGGGTACTCATAGTTGAAGGTCAGAATGTTCATTCAGGTATCACAATCCTGTCACCGTCACTACGGGCCGAAGCACAATTGCCCTCTTTGCGCTGAGCCCTTGAATGTCAAATCGCAGTGGGCTGCCCTCGCGGCGCCAGGAGACGCCGCTCCGCCCACCGACCCAGCATCTGACATCGAGCCAAGTGCGGTCGGCACCAGGTGTGAGCGGAAGTACCGGGAAGGATCGTGACGCGCCGCGAATCCTCGTCTCGCCTCGGTCATGCGGCACACG
>JAOTWK010000275.1 GCA_029862935.1 Gemmatimonadota bacterium
GAGCGGTCCGTTCTATTGCCCTGCTGACGAAAAGGTCTACCTGGACCTGGGCTTCTTCGACGAGCTCCACCGACGCTTCGGCGCGCCCGGAGATTTTGCGCAGGCCTATGTGATTGCTCACGAGGTGGCGCATCACGTCCAGAACGTGTTGGGGACGGAGGGTCAAGTTCGCCGTGCCCGGCAACAGCAACCCAGCATGGCCAATGAGCTCTCGGTGCGGCTCGAGCTTCAAGCGGACTGCTATGCTGGCGTGTGGGGATACTCGACCGCCCAACGGGACATCCTGCAGCAAGGCGACGTCGAGGAAGGACTTGGCGCCGCGGCAGCGGTCGGTGACGACCGCATCCAGCGGAAGTCCACCGGCCGGGTCAATCCGGACGCTTTCACCCATGGCTCGTCTGCCGAGCGCGTGGCCTGGTTTCGCCGCGGCTTCGAGAGCGGCGACCCGCGAGTCTGCGATACGTTTTCGGGAGGTCGGTAGCGCGCTCAGTCGCGCAGCAGGTCTTCGTTGGCCGCCCCGGACGGCGGTGCCGAGCTCGCCGTTGCGCGAATTGCGGCGTTGACCAGTTCTTTTGCCGCGCGAACATGACGCGTGAGAGCGAACAACCCGCCCTTCTCAAGATCTAGCTTCCGCCGCAACAGGGCCAATACCGGATCGAGCTCACGTCTGAGAACCCGCTGCCACGTCTCGAGGTTGCCGGCAATCACGTACTTGACGCGCTCACGGTCTGCTACGGTCCCCATGCGCGCCTCTCGACACTCGCCGTGAAACAGATCCAGATAGACCGTGCGGTCTTCGTCGATCCCGCCAGTACGATCAGCACGCAACACGAGCAAGACAGGCCAGGTCCAGTGACGCGCCGCGTGGTGGTAGCTCTCGCTGGCATTGAGCTCCCGGGCCCATGCTTGGACCCAGGAGTCGGTGAAGAGGTCGGGGTGCATGAAGGGAGCAACGATGACGGGGGCGCCGTGGCCCACCGCCTACGGCAGTTCCTTCACAGAGATGTTGCGGAAATACACTGCACTCTCGTCGTCATGGTTTTGCAGACCGATGTACCCTTTTGAGGCGAAATCGACAATCTTGCCGCGCGGCTCGGCGTCCCAATCGAGGACCTTCGTGCCATTGAGTACCACGGTTATGCGGTTGCCTTGAAAGGTGATGCGGTATCGGTTCCACACGCCGGGCGGGTTCGCAGCCATCGTGCTCGGCGCCTCGGCGTCGTACACGCCCCCAGTCCGGTGAATGTCTTCGAAGGTGGGGGCGCCAGAATCACAAATCTGGACCTCGAAACTGTGCAAGACGTAATCGTCGCTCGTGGGGACACCGGGCACGCGCAGGAAGATCCCTGAGTTGGTCCGCTCGTCGGCGGTCTTGTATTCGAGGTCAAGGATGAAATCACCGTATTCCTTGACCGCATACCAGAAAAGCCCCATGCCACCGTGCGACATCAGGACGCCTGTCTCCGGATCGAGGTCGAAGTAGCCGGGGCCATAGTGGTTCCAGCCGTGTTTGGAATAGCGGCCCTCTTGTCGCGTCAGAATCTGCTCGAACCCATCTTGCATCGCGGTCACCTCCTGGCCAACAGGAACCGCCGGCGCCACGTTGGGCCGCGCAAGCACCCGGTAGGCGCCGAACGCGAACGCCACAAGCGCAATGGCGAAGATAAGTGTTCTCATATGATCTCACTCATTGTAGTGAAGACTGTCACTGCCGTGGATTCCACTCTCCCTTCGCCACCGCCGGCACGAATGACTCGAGTCCGGGCGGCGGAAAGGTGATCGTCTGCTCCTGCTCCGCACTCATGTATGCCGTCATCAGCAACTCGGTGACGTTCACACCATCGTCGAAGTTCTCCCTCGGGCGTACGCCTGCGAGGAACGACTGGACCATATGCCGGTCTTCGCCCACGTAACCGTATTCGGCTTCCTCATCGCTCACAATGGGCATGAGACCCATCTCGGCGTTTTGCTTCTCAACCAGATCCTCGCCCGCGTCGCCCACCACCTGCCGGCTGAAGAAGACCTTCGGTCCAGCGTCCAGCGTGTTGACCGACAGTGAGTACTCGGGCCCCAACAACTCCATACTGAGTCTCAAGCCTGCGCCCACATAGCACCACGATGTGGTGGCCTCAACGATCCGCTGGTTGCCGTCCGCATCATGATATTCGACCAACGCCCTGGCGAAATCCTCCGAAGGTCGGTTCGCATAGTCGATCTTACCGCCGCTATTCTCGGCCAGTATGTCGGCGTAGTGCGGCTGCTGCCACTTGAGACACGACGTGTGGGCAGTGACCTTGACGGGCGTGAGCGCGCTCCGCGGCGCATCCGGCGGCGTCAATAGAAACCGCGCCACCTCCACCGAATGGCACATCATGTCGTTGAGCACGCCACCGCCCTGCAGCGACCCCTCCCAGAACCACGGCATGTGGGGCCCACTGTGTTCTTCGGCGGCACGCGCCAGGTACGGCGGACCA
Organism: Gemmatimonadota bacterium; assembly: GCA_029862935.1. The sequence goes on from JAOTWK010000275.1 coordinate 2,475, forward strand.
GTCAGCGCCGCACCCCGAGACCAGAGAATGGTCTTTCCACGCACGACTGCCGGCGAGAACAACTGATTTTCGAGATACCCGTCGAGCACACCGATCTTCTTCACCAACTCGAGCATTCTGTAGGCCTCGTCGGCGTTCCGCCCCAAAGGCTTCTCGCAACACACACCGATCAACTCACCTTTGCCCGACTCGACGGCTTGGGCGATCTCCTCCATGATCTCGATGCGGGTGAAATTCGGCGCGCAGATCCACACGGCATCGATCGACGGATCAGCGACCATGTCCGTCACCGAATCGAACAGTCTGGGATCGCCGACGCCTAGCTTCTTCGCAAGCGCCGCTGCTTCCTCACCTGTTCCGTCCTTTCGGCTCACGACTCCATTGATGTCGGCGTCCCGAATCCCCGCGAACGCGCGGATGTGAAACTTGCCGACGAACCCCACACCAATGATGCCGATGCCAAGTCGCTTCGGTGCCATATTCAGCATTGCCTTTCACATGTGCGTCTGCAACCGTGTGATTGGCCTACCCTGTCACTCCCGGCCCGTGGTCGTCCGCTGCGTCGGCCCTGGACCGATCGACCCGGTCGTTGAAGAGCAGGGCAAAGCCTACCATGATCACCGCCGCGAACGCCGCCGGGACGAACCAGAATTGCTGCCACTGGCCGAGCGTCAGCGCGCCCCCATCGCCCAGGAAGGCGTTGAAGAGATTGCCCGCCGCCTGAGCGCCGATCAGCATGCCAAGCCCGTAGGTGACCAGCACCAGCATCCCCTGCGCCTGGCCGCGAATCGCAGGCGTCGACTTCTTATCGACGTAGATCTGGCCGGTGACGAAGAAGAAGTCGTAGCAGATTCCGTGCAGTAGGATGCCGACGATGATCATCCAGAAGACCTCGCTTGGCGCCGCGAGGGCAAAGAACACGTAGCGCAGAACCCACGCCCCCATGCCCGCCACGAGCATCCACTTCACGCCAAGGCGAACGAAGAAGACCGGCATCAGGAGCATGAAGATGACCTCGGACATCTGCCCGAGCGTCTGCGTGCCCGCGATGTTCTGGAACCCCGTCCCCTCGAGAAAGAGCTGCGTGAAGTTGTAGTACGCCGCTAGCGGGATCGAGATGAGTAGCGAGGCGCCGAGGAAGACGTAGAACGGTCTGCTGCCCAACGCCTTCAGCGCGTCGAGTCCGAGGATACTGCGGGGTGAGACCTTTTCTCCCGCCGCCGGTGGCGGCGTGTGTGGCAGCGAGAAGCTGTACAGACCCAACACGAGACTCGTCACTGCGGCCGTGTAGAGCGGCAGGGGCGTCTGCTCGGGCAGATTCCCGCCCGTCACGAACATCCTGAGCACCAAGCTGACAAAGAGACCGGCAACGATCCAGCCGATCGTGCCGAACACCCGGATGAGTGGAAACTGCTTTTCCTGGTGGGCGATGTTGTGAAACGCCAGCGAGTTCGCGAGCCCAAGGGTTGGCATGAAGCAGAGGTTGTACAGCAGCAGCAGCAGCACGAACACCGCCGGTGCGCCGCTGAATTGCGGGACGGTCAACAACACCAGACCGCCAAGGATATGTAGCACCCCCAGCACCTTCTCCGTCGAGAAGTAGCGATCGGCCACCAGCCCGAGAAAGAACGGCGCCGCGATGGCGGCGATCGGATTGACGGTGAAGGGCCAGTGTGTCAGGTCGCCCATGCCCTCGGCGGTCATGTACACGGCGATAGACGTATACCACGCCCCCCAGATGAAGAACTGGAGGAACATCATGATCATGAGTCGGGTCGTTGTGCGCACGGACGCTGCTCCTAGGCGGTTCGGCGGTTCGCTACACGATTCTCCGCCTCGCTGGATCCCACATCACTTTCCGGCCTTCCAGATACGACCGGGTCGCCATGTGACAGGTGATGGCTTCTTCGAAGCCGCGCTCGATGTTGCAGCTGGTTTCGCCCCCATTGCGAATGACGTGCAGCCACTCATCGATCAACAAGTGATATGCCGACACCCGACGCCCACCTCGATAGGTGTAGAGCAAACCACGCGACACGAAGTACTCCTCGGTGGCCGACGTTACCGCATCGATCCCCTTGAAACCAGGGCGATACGTGAACATCGGCCGCGAGGCGTCGAGGATCCCATCCTCGAGCTTCTTCTCGTATCGGGTCGACTCCGGATCGACGGTGACGGTCAGGTCGCCACTCACCCGCATGGTGGCGTCGTGCCCCATGAACTGCAGGCCGCGATAGTTGCTGTTCGCGAGAGTGGCGCTGTAGACGAACGTGAGCTCGCGGTCAGGATACTCGTAGACGGCCTGGAACACGTCAGGCACGTCGCGCCCATCTTTAAAGTAGTAGATCCCGCCGGAGGCGACGGCAGACTTGGGGATCCCCAGCTGCAGGATCTGGTTCACGCCGTCGTATTCGTGTGACAGGAGGTCGCCGGACAGTCCCGTCCCATAGTCGAACCAGCAACGCCACCGGAAGAACCGCTCGCGATTGAACGGCACCTTGTTTGGCGCTGGCCCCTGAAACAGATCCCAGTCGATCGTCCGCGGATTGCCTTCTTCATGGAGGTCCCACACCCATGCGCCCCACGGCGTATTCCGATTGGTCGTGCCCTCGACGAGCGTGATGGGACCGAGGATGTTCGCGTCGATGACCTCCCGCGCCTTGTTGTGCGCTTCCGACTGGCGGTTCTGGTGCCCGAGCTGGAACACGATGTCCGACTGGGTGACGGCCTTGTGCATGGCGTGCGCCTCTTCCTCCGTGCGCGACATGCACTTCTCGCAGTAGACGTGGATGC
>JAOTWK010000276.1 GCA_029862935.1 Gemmatimonadota bacterium
AGCATCGCCCACTCATCGCCCTTCATCGCCGCTGCGTGGCAGCGATCGCCCGCCGCGCTAGCGGCTAGTCGTCTACGTCGTCATAGTCGTCAAAGTCGTCAAAGTCGTCTGAATGGGAGCGGATTAGGCACCCGTCCCGTGATTCGGCTACACTCCGGGTGTTCGCGTTCCCCTGCTCACCTCGGACCAAGGAGGCCTCCGGTGGCACTCCGAATCCTGTCTTCTACCACTCGAACATTGCTCGTTCCGCTGGTCGCGATCGCATCGCTGACCTTCTCTCCAGTCTCCGCTCAGGAACCGGAAACCCAAAGAGCCGTGCTCATCACGGGGACCAGCACCGGCATCGGGCTCCGCATGACGGAAGTCCTCTCGCAGAATGGCTTCTTCGTCTATGCCGGTGCTCGCCGAGCGGCGGATCTCGCGCGCCTGGACGCGATGGAGAACGTGAAGTCGGTACGCCTCGACGTGACCATCCAGAGCGAGATCGACGCGGCGGTTGAGCTCGTGCGGGCCGAAGGACGCGGCCTCTACGGGTTGATCAACAATGCGGGCGTAGCGGTCATGGGACCGCTCATCGAGCAACCGGAGGAGGAGCTGGAATTCATCATCGATATCAATCTCCTGGGTCCCTACCGGGTGACGAAGGCGTTCGCGGATCTGCTGATCGAGAGTGAGGGTCGAGTCCTGACCGTCAGCTCGATCGCCGGCATCCTGTCCGGGCCCTTCATCGGTGCGTACAGCATGACCAAGCACGGCGTCGAGGCCTTCACCGATGCGTTGGCCGCGGAGCTCGCCCGCTTCAACGTGGCGGTCGCCGCCGTGGAGCCCGGGAACTACAAGTCTCAGATCACGGCCTCGATGGTGAGGCGTATGCGTGAGGCCGGACATTCGGGCGAAGGTTCCCGATACGGCTCGATGCTCGACTTGGTCACGGGTCCCCTCGATCGCTCGCAGTACGAGGAGCCGACTGACGTCGCGCTCGCGGCCCTCGATTTCCTCACCAGTGCATCGCCCAAGCGACGCTACATGGTGGTCCCGAACCGGATGGAGGCGGAGATCACCATCCGGGGGGCACTGTTGCAGCTGGTGCAGCTGAACCAGGACCAGCCGTACGCGTTCACGCGGGACGAGCTCGTGCAGATGCTCGATGAGGCCTTGGGCGCGCCGGCAGGGGAAGGCGAGGCCGGCCTGCACGAAGCGATCATGCAGGGCGATCTGCAGGCCGTTCGAGCGCTGATCGAAGCCGGGGCCGACGTGAACGCTCGGGAGGGGATGGGCGGATCGAGCCCGCTCATCACCGCGGCGACGTTCGGTGAGACCCAAGCGGTCAGTACGTTGATCGAGGCGGGCGCCGCTATAAACCAGCAGAACAACGAAGGATCGACAGCGCTCCTTGCCGCGGCATTCATGGCGCATGCCGACATCGTCGAGCTGCTGCTCGCGGCCGGGGCCGACAAGAGTATCAGGAACGCCGGCGGCGTGACGGCGCTCGACGTGGTGGCCCCACCCTTCGAAGAGTTGAGAAACCTTTACGACTTGGTCGGCGCCGCCCTCGCGCCGTACGGGCTGGAGCTGGATTACGAGCGGATCGAGGCGACGCGCCCCAGGATCGCGGAGATGCTGCGGTAGCGGAATCGGATGTCCGCAGGCTACCCGAGCCCGAGCGTCACGCGGCGTTCGGGGCTTTCGGTAACAGGGTCGCGTAGCATCGCTCCCTGATACACAACTCTTGCGGTTGCCATCCATAGGCGCATATTCGGCCTCAGTTTCCCGAAGCCTTCCTTGTCATCACATCCCCGAGGTGCGGCCATGCGCATTCTTACCCTTGCCTCTGTCATTGCGGTCGCGACGGTCACCGTGAATGCCACACCCGGCGTCGCACTCTTCGATGGCTCCGGCGCAGTGGATCGGCCAGGCGATCAGCGGCTCCTAGGCATTCACTACCTCACGCTCAAGGATGGTGTCAAGCCCGAGGACTTCGAGCGATTCATTATCGGGGAGTGGAACCCCATCAATGAGCCAACTTTATCCCGGCATCCATTTGATGGTTGTGAAGGGCGAAAGGAACGCGAGAGAAGGCGAGTATCTCCTTGTCTACGACATACAGTCCATGAACGTGCGGGACGGGTACCGGCATAGCAGCGGCGTGCAGACTGCGGCATCCGAGACGATCTGGGAAAAGTGTGGACAGGCGTGCAGCGACCCCGGCGACAAATTTGACAGCATGGCTGAGGTAACGAACTGGGCAGACTACGTCGAGATAGCACGCGACTGATCCTGACTGACCTACGAGACTTAGACGGCCCCGAGCGTCACGCGGCGTTCGGGGCTTTCGTCTAGCTGAACTCGGCTGAGAATCCTACCTTAGGCCCGTAACCAGCCGAGGTCACTCCGTGGCTGACCTGCTGGACTGTCTCAAGACTGCTCTGTCCGACCGCTACACATTCCACACGACCAGGAGGTGTATCTATGAAAGCCAACTCATTATTGGGACTTGGGCGATTCATGATTCCGATTCCTGCGACAATTGGGCAGAGGTTTGTTCTCGGGAAGGCGCGGAAGTTGATGGCCAGACTTGCTTCCGTTCGGTCCGAGGAGCATCACCTTGTCCATGATTTTGTGACGAGAGAAATTGCCCAAGTGGGAGAACCGATCTCGCCAGAGTCAATTGGGCAGCGGTTGAATATGCCCGTCGACCGGATCAATGCCATTCTGGACGAATTGGAGAAAAAACTGATCTTGTTCAGGGACGGACAGGAAGCCGTTGTGTGGTCGTATCCCGTGACGGCTGCCAAGACGCCGCATTATTTCACTTTTAGCACGGGTGAGCCGGGGTATGCGGCTTGAGCGGTCGACGCGGTTGCTACGCCCTTCGTGCAAGGGCGCTTAAGAGGAGAACCTCTTTCGATTGTTGTCAGAACAGAATGTGCGCATTGTGGTCAGCGGCTGCACATCGAAATAGACAGCGAAATGAGGTGCCGCGTCGAAGAGCAAGGCGCTGATCCCTGGGTCTTTGTGCCAGATGTGGACTTTTCCAAGCTGACTCAGCCAAGCATTGTCGATGTATTCTGACGCGAGAGCGTATTCTTCTGGTCAGAAGAACACGCCAGGGAACATCGTCGCAAAGTGAGGGGAGTACGCGGCATATACATGACATTGGAGCGGACTGCTTACGTAAATTCGATCGTGCAGAATGCGATCTTTGCGTTTTCAAAACGCGGTTGAGGAGCGCAGACTTGGGCCGACCGGAGATAGCCGCCGACAATCGCAGAAACACCAGCCCCGAACGTCACGCGGCGTTCGGGGCTTTCGGTTGCGGCACACCTGACATTATCTCCGACAACTCCTTTACTGACTCTCACGGGACACGGGTGTAGGTTGGATAATTCCCTTCATAGGAGATTAGTCGTGAGGTGGCGTTCGATTCATTCCGTTGTGCTGCCCGTCGCCATGGCTCTGGCGCTCCTGTCCTGCGACCGGCAACCAGAGTCCCCCTCCTCAGTTCTCTCTGCGGATGGCATCCCGATTCGCTACGAAGTTCACGGCAGCGGCGAACCGGCGTTGGTGTTCGTGCATGGCTGGAGTTGTGATCGATCCTATTGGGATGCCCAAGTGCCCTTCTTCTCCGAGCGACATCGTGTCGTGACCATCGATCTCGCCGGACATGGCGAGTCGGGACTGGGCCGTGAAGGCTGGAGCATGCAAGCGTTCGGGCAAGATGTTGCAGCTGTCATCGAAGAGCTTGGGTTGGAGGAGATCGTGCTTGTGGGACACTCAATGGGAGGTCCCGTGGTGGTGGAGGCAGCACGGATCTTGGGTGATCGCGTCAAGGTCGTGGTAGGAGCCGACACGTTCAACGACGTGAGCGAAAGGTGGACTCAAAGGTTTGTCGAGAACTGGTTGCGGCCATTCCGGGCGGATTTCGAGGTGGCTACGAGTGACCTCGTGCGGACCATGTTTGTGCCGACCTCCGATTCGGCGCTGGTTGAACGGATAGTCGCGGACATGTCAGCCGCTCCACCAGAGGTCGGGCTTGGTGCCATCGAGGGATACATCAACTGGTCGAATAACGAACGGGAGGCTGCATTCCGGGAGTTGCGTGTGCCCATTCGTCTCATCAACTCAGACTATCGTCCAACTAGCGTAAACGCTGGACGGGAGTACGCCGCCTCATTTGACGCGGTGCTCATGTCAGGAGTGGGGCATTTTGTGATGTTGGAGAAGCCCGAGGCGTTCAACCGCTTGCTTGGAGAGATCGTCGAGGAGTATGCAGGTACATAACAGAAATCGCTGATCCGGCCCCGCACCGGGCGGTTGCGTTCTCACGTCCTGAACACGGCCACGACACGCCGACGGTGGATACGTGGGAAGTGTCCAACTCGACGTTCCACAAGATCGCGGCGCGCATCTAAGGCCGCTCGCGTTTGGTTACAGGGGGGGGCGGAGAAATCCGCCCCCCTCATTTTTCTTGTCGCAGTGAAAGGGGCGGGCTGTATGCTCGACACTCACTCGAAAAGCCCAAGTGCCAAGTCGCAACTCAAAACGTGACAGTGTTGCTCGTATTGTGGCGCTAATGCGACTCTTGCGATCCCATTGCAGGAACTGCAACGTCTGTAGCACAACTAAACGAACCAGTCCGTCGGTGGGCCTCTCCAGGCCCCGCCGCCTGGAGGTTTCCGATGAATCTCACGCGACGACTCATCTCGTTTGTCTTACTCAGTGCCATCGCATCGGCCTGCGGCGACACTGGGGGACCCACCAACACCTCTGATGGTACAGAGTATCACCCGCACTTCAGGTCAGGTGGCATTACTGGCCTGTCCCAAAACGGATGTGGCGATTGCCACAACTCTCCGAACGATCCCGCGCCAACGGTGACCCTTGCCGGTCCGACGACCGTCGCGCCAGGTGCCACGGAAACGTACACCCTGACGATCACGCCGGCTGACGATGGAACCTCGGACGCGGTTGGCGGCGGTCTGAATGTGTCCGCAAGTGGCGGCACGTTGATCGCGGGTACGGGAACAAGTGTGGAGGGAGACGGCGAGCTCACGCACACAGGTCCGAAACTCGTGCCGCTCCTCGACCCCGTGTCCTGGGATTATCAATGGACCGCTCCCGGTACCGCCGGAACCGAGACCATGTACGGGGCCGGTCTCTCAATCAACGATGGAAACGGCAGCAGCAACGATGAGTGGAACGTGACCACGCTCGAGATCGTGGTACAGGCGGCAGAGAATACGCCGCCGACGGCCGA
>JAOTWK010000277.1 GCA_029862935.1 Gemmatimonadota bacterium
TTCGCAAAAGGATACCTACGAGCACGTCGTTCCGAACTATCAGAAACACTCGGCGACGGTAATAGCACTCGCCGCTCTGGGAACGGCGAATCTCGATCACCTCTTGCCAAGGGAGAAACTCCAGGACCCATCGGAATCCAATGAACTAGAAACTCAGCGGAGCGCGTGCGGATCGCCGGGGGCGAGTGACGAGTAACGTTCGAAGAGGAGCTCGCGGTGACACTCCGCTAACTCGCAGCTATAATGAGGGCGATGCTGGTTCTCAACCGGCGCCGTCAGGGGCAAGCCCCCGACGTCGTCGCCATCGCCATCAAGGCCCAGCACCGTCTCTACAAGAAGTTCTGGCGGCTTGACCAGCGCAAGCATCGTCATGTCGCCATCACCGCCGTCGCCAGAGAGCTTTGCTGCTTCGTCTGGGCCGTACTGAACGCAGCGCCCATCAGTCTGATGATCGTCGGTATTGCTCTCCTCTCGACCCAACAAAATGGAGGTTGACTCCAGCCGCTTCCATATCACTTCAGGAGCACCATCTTCTTCGTGAGAGTTCGGTTGCCGGTGGTCAGGCGGTAGAAGTAGACACCGGAACTAACCGGGTTGCCTCGGGCGTCTTTGCCGTCCCAGGTGACTTCTCCCGGGCCCGGAGACACGATCTGGTCGATTAGCGTGTGGACCAAGGCGTCCCGTTGGAGAAAACACTTGCAGCGTGACGTGCGATGCGCTGGGAACCACGTAGCGAATCGACGTCACCGGGTTGAACGGGTTGGGGTAGTTCTGAAGCAGCTGGACGTTCGACGCCACAGGTTTGATATCTACGCTCGTCGCTGCTTCGTCTTCCGTTCGAAGGATAGTGCCCTGATCTCCCACGACCGTGCCCGTGTTCCCGTCGGTGATCGACACGCCGCGGATATACTCGATTGTGTGGATCGTCTGGCCGACCCACGTTGCCCCACCATCCGTCGTGCGAATGATCGTGCCGCGCTCTCCCACTGCCGTTCCGTTATTGGCGTCAGAAAACGAAACATCAAGAAGATCCATCAGCGTGCCGCTATTCTGGGCGACCCATGTGGCGCCCCCGTCCGTGGTCCGAACAATCACGCCCTCCCATCCCACCACCGTGCCGGTATTCACGTCGATGAAACAGGCCCTCGTAAAATGGGTGATCGACCCGCTGTCCTGGTTCGACCACGTGGCGCCGCCGTCCGTCGTCCGAAGAATCGTCTGGTTCCATCCCACGGCGGTGCCCATATTCGCATTCACAAACGAAACGCCGTTGAGGTGTTCGTTGATGCCGTTCGTTTGGTGGGTCCAGGTGGCACCCCCGTTGGTGGTATGGAGGATCTTTCCCCAGAAGCCCACGATCGTGCCGGTATTCGCGTCGGTGAACGACACGTCAAAGAGGTCCCAGGTGGTGCCGCTCGATTGGGGAAACCATGTCGCCCCGCCATTTGTGGTTCGGAGGATCGTTCCGGCTCCACCCACTGCGGTGCCGGTATTCGCTGTTATGAACGACACGCGGTAGAGATCGTTGCTCGTGCCGCTCGTCTGGGGGGTCCAGGTGTCCCCGCCATCCGTCGTACGAAGGATCGTCCCACCCAATCCCACCGCCGTGCCCACATTCTCATCGACGAACGACACGCTCCTCAGTCGCTCCCGAGCCCCTTCGATTTGGCTCGCCCATGTCACCCCGCCGTCCGTCGTCCAGACGATTCCGCCGTCCGATCCCACTGCCGCGCCTGTATTCGCGTCGCTGAAAGAGACGCTGTAGAGGTGGTCGCTGGTGCCACTCGCCTGTGCGACCCACGAGTTTCCGCCGTCTGTCGTGTGCAGAATGCTCCCGCTAACGCCCACCGCAGTGCCCACATTCGCATCCGCAAACCAAACGTCATCGAGACCGATGCCGCCGCCTGCCTGGGTGACCCATGTGGCCCCACCGTCGGTGGTGCGGCGAATCGTGTTGAAGTCGCCCAGCACCGTGCCCGTGCTGGCGTCACTGAAGAAAACGTCGAACAGCCACTCCTTGGGGTCGGTGTCGTCTCTGGTTCGAAGGGTCGCGGCGCTGGTGTCGATGGACTGGCTAACCCAGGTGATCCCGCCGTCCGTGGTGCGAAGGATCGTCTCCTCCGCTCCCACCACAGTACCGGTATTTGCGTCGGTGAACGAGACGCTCGACAACGTGTTTGTGGTGCCGCTCGCCTGACTCACCCACGTCGCCCCGCCGTTCGTGGTGCGAAGAATCGTACCGAGGCCTCCCACCGCCGTGCCGGTGTTTGCGGCCGTGAAGCAAACGCCGGACAGATGGTTGCTGGTGCCGCTCGTTTGGCTCACCCATGTCATCCCACCATCCGTGGTGCGAAAAATAGTGCCGCTGGTTCCGACCACAGTGCCCGTGTATGCGTTGGTAAAGGAGACGTCGAGGAGGTCGTCGGTGATGCCGCCCTCCTGGCTGACCCATGTGCCACCCCCGTCGGTGGTGCGGAGGATCGTGCCGATCGCCCCCACCGCTGTCGCGGTCTGCGCGTCTGTGACCGCAATCGCCCAAAGCGTGCTGCCTTGGGGCAGTGGGTTTTGCCAGTACCAATCCGACGACCAGCAGTTTCTGCTCGGCATCGCGATCAGCGCAAAGAAAGCGATGGCGATCGGTAACACGGTGATTCGCTGAGAACCAAGGGGCGGACAAGGACGGAACATAGTGTACCTCCATGCATTTCCGCTTCGAGCCGTTGCTGCGGTCAGGTGAGCCTCATCCTGGCGCGTTGGCGCTGCGGTCAAACGGGCCTCGTAAACCGGGGGCCTAGCAGGGGATCCTACACGTGAGCAGCCGACTGGCCCTCCGCGTGGGGTCATAAGTATACGCGATCAGCTTCGTGATAGAAGTCCTAATCTTGATTAAGAGTCAGCTGTTGAAGTACGCCCACCCGACGCCGACCCACAGGAAGTCGGCCGTGGACGTTTTGGTGGCAAACCAAACTGGCAGATTACTAGCAGATGGCGGTTTTCCCGCAGAAGCCGCAAACACTCAAGTCGTTGAAAAATATGGAGCCGATGAGCGGATTCGAACCGCTGACCTACGCATTACGAAGGCGATGGAAGACGAGAACGGAAATGATTGATTTTGTTGTAATTGCTGATATGGGGATCAGTTGTCAGGCTTTCACTCTGTCTAACCAGTTCCCCTTTGTCTCTTTCAATCCTACCAGACCCGATCCGTAGTGGCAGAAGAAGTGGCAGATGAGTTTTGGGTCGGAAGCCTCATGATCCCGTTGGACCTGGCGGTGATTGCTCGCACGAAGACATTTCCCGAACCGTCCGCACTGACACTTTGGCTCCGGTTGACATAGCACCATTGCTTCCACTTACTCGGCGATCGTCACCGAATCCGCACCACGCGAACCGTCCTGGACGCGACCGCACTGGACACGCGAACAAAGTACACGCCACTCGCAAGCGCGCGACCACTTGCGTCGTATCCCGGCACATCAACCAGCTCCCACCCGGGCCGCACGCCCGTCAACGCTCGTGACACGAGGCGACGTCCGCGGGCGTCGAACATTTCCAGCGTGAGGTTACCCGCTTCCGGCACGCCCACGCGGAGTTGGCTCGCGCCGGAAGACGGGTTCGGGAACACACCGTCCAGCGTGAGCAGTTTGGGCGCCGAACCGTCGTTGATCGCGGCGGCGGTGTTTACCACCGAACAGCCGGAGTCCGGATCCGACTCGTAGAACCATCCTGGGCGGAGCCCAACCGTGACCTTGTAGTAGTGGATGGCGGGATCGCTGGGGCTCTTGTCGCGTGTCGTCGGCACCGAGATGGTATGTTGCCGTGGTCCCTGGGGTCTAACCGACGCCACCACTTCCCACACCCCGGTCGGCGGCGGCAACTGATCGACCGCGCGACTGATGAAATAGCCGGACACCAAACCGCCCCCGTTGAGATCCTGCTGCACGGCGTCGAACACGACGTCCACAAAGCCACCGTCGTCGCTGGGCGTGTCCAAAATCTGGATTATGTCGGGGTAAGGCCATCCCCACGCCACACCGTTGTCGATCCAACGCAGCGCGAAGTTCACCGGCGTCACCGTGCGGGCGTCGCTCCAGGCAAAGATGGGATTGCCGTCGCTGCTCAGGACCACTTGGGAGTGGTTCTGCGTAGTGGGGGCACTACAAATATCAACACCTCCCGCCGGCGGCCACAAAGTGCTGCCGTTGTTGTCGACGCGTTGCGCGCGGATATCGAACTCGGTACCGATACGCGACCACGAAATGTACGCGCCGCCGGAACCGTCGGGCGCAATCGCGGGGGCAAGCAGGTCACCGTCGTTCGAGATCAGCTCTCCGTTGAGCGCCCACAGCCGAGCACCGTTGAGTGTGATGCGTTGCGCGTAGATGCTGCGCGGGAAGGTGCTCCCATCGTCCCAGGTGACGATCGCTCCGCCGGCGCCGTCGGCCACCAACTTGGGCTGAATCTGCGCACCGAGCCCGGTGGTCACCGGAACGCCGTTGAACGTCCACGCCGAGACGCCGCCGGGGATGAGCTTGTGCGCGTAGATGTCTTCGGCGAACTCACCGCCACGTTCGTCGTCCCACACGCAGATCGCTCCGTTGGCGCCATCGACAACCATCTGCAGGCCTGCTTGGCGCGCCGAGTGGATGCAAACGGGGAGTCCCCCGAGCGTCCAATACTGCCCGCCCAGGGGGGAGATTCGCTGGGCAAAGATGTCGGGGTTGCCCTGCCGGTCGTCCGACCACGAGACGTAGCCACCGCCCGCGTTGTCACTTACAATTCGCGGGCCGGTTTGATTTCCGACGCTGAGGTTCAGGGGAATGCCGGGGGCGAACCACTGCAACACACCGTTGCTGTCGACGCGCTGGGCGTAGATGTCCCATCCGCCGTTGCGATTGTCCTGCCAGACAATGATCATCCCGTCGCCACCGTCACTAGTTACTTGCGGTCGGAACTGTGAGCCCGTTTCCGCGCAAATGACTGTGCCGCCCGGAGCCCAGAGCGGATTACCCAGCGCGTCGTAGCGCTGACCGCGCACGTCGTCATCGGTGGCCACTTCGCTCCACACAACAAAGACCCCGCCGTTGCCGTCTGGCAGCATCGCGGGAATCCCCTTTTCACCCGGGACGCCGGTTACAACGATGGCGCTCGGTCCCCAGAGCAGGTCACCCTGCGCGTTGTAGCGCTGTATGAAGATACTCTCGTCACTGTCGGGTCCAGGAGGCCCAATGTCGCCCCAGGCA
>JAOTWK010000278.1 GCA_029862935.1 Gemmatimonadota bacterium
TGACATGCTGGTCGACATCGACGATCCGGAGGTCGGCACCTACACGTTTGCCCGCTCCACCCCGCATCTGTCGGCAGCCCCCGAGATCGTCAAGCACCCATCCCCCGCCCTGGGCCAGCATACCCGAGAGATCTTGGAAGGGCTGCTCGGCGTTGCTCCGGCCGAGGTGGTTCGGCTGGCGGAGGAGCAGGTGGTGGGGCTGGCCGACTCCTAGGGGCTCCCTCAGGCACCCCACCCAAGAGTCCGATCGCTGAATTCGCGTTACCGAATCGGGTCCCGAACGGAAACAACCAGCCCATTCCGACATGGAGAAATGTGCCGAGAAGACGCCGGAATTCCACGAAATTTGGGCAGGATCTACCTCACATGAGGCTCGGCGTGATTCGTGCGACATCGCGCGGGGGGTTCCCCGACAATACTTCTGGAAGCAGTGTTCGTGGGAGGCAAGCGTGGCCCTACCGAACCGGCCCACAGACGAAGCACGTATCCTCATCGTGGACGACGAGGAGCCCAATATCCGGCTGCTGGAGCAGATCCTCAGCACGGGGGGCTATACGTGCGTTCACAGCACGAGTGACTCTCGCCAGGTGCTGGATTTGTACCGTGAGTTCGAGCCGGACTTGATCTTGTTGGACATCAAGATGCCCCACCTCGACGGGCATCAAGTTCTGGAACAGCTGGGAAGCGTGGTGCCCGAGGACGAGTATTTGCCGGTGCTCGTACTCACGTCAGATGGAAGCACGCCGACGAAGCGCCGCGCCCTCTCGGGCGGCGCCAAGGACTTCCTGACGAAGCCATTCAGCTCAGTGGAAGTCCGGCTCCGGGTCCAAAACCTCCTCGAGACGCGGTTCCTGCACCGCACCCTGCGTGACCACAACCGACTCCTGGAGCAGCGAGTGGAACGGCGAACGGCTCAGCTCGTCCGTCGGACGGATGAGCTCGAAGAGGCACGCATCGAGATCCTCCAGCGGCTCGCGCGCGCTGCAGAGTTCCGAGACGACGCCACGGGGCTGCACACCCGCCGCGTCGCACGCATCGCCTTTCTGTTGGCAGAGCGCCTGGGACTGCCGGATGAGGACGTCGGACTGATCAGGCGGGCGGCGCCGCTCCACGACATCGGCAAGATCGGCGTGCCTGACACCGTCCTCCTCAAGCCGGGTCCGCTCGATACCTCAGAAATCGAGGTGATGCGAGCCCACGCTGCCATCGGGGCGGACATCTTGTCGGGAAGCCGCGTGCCACTCTTGGGCACGGGACGAGAGATCGCCCTTACCCATCACGAGTGGTGGGACGGCAGCGGCTATCCGGCAGGGCTCGGGGATGAGGCGATTCCGGCTTCCGGTCGGGTGGTGGCCGCCGCGGACGTGTTCGACGCGCTGACGCACAAACGGCCCTACAAGGATGCCTGGTCACCAGAAGACGCTGCAGACGAAATCCGGCGGCTTGCGGGCATCCAATTCGATCCCCAGGTGGCTGCGGCGCTTGGCGATTTGTTCCGCGAGGGACAGCTCGACGAGCGTCGCCTTGAAGAAGACGAAGTGTCCGGAGAAGAGCCATGAGTCGTGCGGTTACGCTGATGGCCGCTGGCGCGCTCGTCGCCGGCTGCGCGGGTCTCAGCCTCCGAAACGAACCGAGCGATGTCGACCACATGGCGGCGGCGGTGAGCGCGCTCGAGCAGGAACGGCTCCTTGTGGCCTTCGATCATGTGCTCGCCGTTGTCTATTCCCAGCCGGGCGGAAGTCTGGAACGCCACGCGCGGCTCCTCGCCGCAGCCCTCGCCCTCGATCCGCGGAATCCGGCACGCGATCCCAAGTTGGGCGCTGAGCTGCTGACGAGCTTTCGAAAGGACGAACAAGACGCGTGGGAGACGTCACTCGCGCACACGCTCTTCGCGCTCGCGCTCGATCTGGGGGCGGAGCCAGACTCGGCACTCACGACGGGTGCTCCGTTGGCGCCGCTTCCAGCCATAACGGCGCAACCAATGGCCGTGAGGCTGCGCGAGCTCGAGGCAACGGTGGCACAACTGCAAGAAGAGCTCAAGCGCATTCGCGAGACGCTCAAGCCTTGACGACGAGTACCAAGTGACGATCCGCACCAGACTGCTGCTCGCCTTTGCCGCGATCGCTCTGCTCTTGGGGCTGCCGTTGGCATACGGCATCGGCCGACTGCGCGAAGTTCGCGGGATCACCGTACAGCTGCAGACCACGCAAGCGCAGTCGTTGGAAGCGCTGAGCGAACTCCGTGCGGGTCTGGTCGAGTTCGAACGCCACGTGCGGAGCTATGTGATCACTCCCGATCCCCAGTTCCGCGCGCGGATGCAAGAGGCGCTACGCCAGGCTCGCGAGGGGGCTGGTCGACTCGCGCGATTACGGATCGATGCCAGCCCCACGCCCCCGACCGGGAAACTGGATTCCCTCGCGGCGACCACCGTCGCGTTGGAGGCGCTGGTCGAAGCACGCCGAGTGCAGCAGGCCACAGACTACCTGCGCACGGTGGTGCAACCCGTGATCGTGGAGGCACGCTCGACCGTCGACCCAATCGGGGTGGCGATCAATCGATCGAGTGCGAACGCCGCCACTCGAGTGCAGGAGATCAGTGCTCGTGCGATTCGGACGGCGCTCATCGGTGCGCTTGTCGCCTTGATGCTTGGTGCCGCCGTGGCCATCTGGACCACCTTGTCGCTCACCCGGCCCGTGCGTCGCCTTCAGCACAGTATGGCCTCAGTCGCCAAAGGCGTCTTTCTCGCGCCGACGGACTTACCGTATGAGCGCGACGACGAGGTCGGCGATCTCAGCCGTTCGTTCCGGTCCATGTCGAACCAGCTGGCTGAGCTGGAGCGAATCCGCGGGGAGTTCCTGAACGTCGTCAGTCACGACATCAAGGCACCGCTCAACGTGATCAACGGGTGTGCCGAGCTCGTGGAAGAGGCGGCAGGCGCGACTTTAGGCGAGGAGCAGCGCGACCACTTGAACACGATCCACGAGCATGTGCGGCTGTTGACCGAGCGAGTGGACCGCATGTTGAACCTTGGCCGGCTGGAAGCGCAGGCGTATCCGATTCACGCCGAACGGGTGCCGGTCGTGCCGACATTCGGCTGGGCGCGGAGCGCCTTCGAACCGCAGGCCCGCCATCACGGGATCGAGTTCACGGTGACGGTCGATCCTAGCGCACCGGCGTTCGTGGAACTGGATCCCGAGTGCTTACACAACGAGATCCTCGGGAACCTGTTGTCGAACGCGTTCAAACACACGCCACGTGGTGGCACGGTCGCGATCCGCGTCTGGGGCGAGAACACGCGACCCGCCGCGCTTCACTTTGCCGTGATCGACTCGGGTGTGGGCATTCCTGAAGACGAGCTGCCCTTCGTGTTCAGCAAGTACTTCCAGTCCGGCACGCGCAAGCACAAGGGTGGCGTCGGGCTCGGTCTCGCCATCGTTCGCCAACTCGTCGAAGCGCACGGCGGAACCGTAGATGTCGAGAGCCGTCGCGGCGGCGGAACCATCTTCCACGTGATGTTGCCCGGGACCGTCCTCGAGCGGTCTCTGGAGGACAGCTGGTCAACGGGGCCGCGCCAACGCCCCTCCGGTCCGACGGAAGTGCTCGAGTCTTTGGGCCAACCAGCCAAACCGGCGCGGAGCTGGCTGCTGCGCACGCGCCTCTCATTGGGGTCGATCTTCGGGTCGAGCCGAACTGGGCAGGATGGTGATGGGCAGCGTCGTGGGCGGGATGAGGAGGGATAGGACGGGTCGGAAAGGGGGTGGGACTCAGCGAACGCTGTCCGGACACTCCATCCTGACGGCCCGCACCGGACTCGTCGCCCCCGAGGGTCTTCCCTCTCTGCGCACGTCGCTGAACGAGATGATAGTACCCACCAAGTCCTGACCCTCGATCTGTGCTTCGATGCTCACGCCGGCGAACGCCGCCGGGTGACCCACGTAGACCGAATCGCCGTCCATGAACCGCCAGTAGTTGAACGGATGATCGCGGACCTCACCCGACTCCGTGATGCTGAACGCCGTGAACACGGTTCCATAGCGTTGGTTGAGGCTCGGCCATGCCGTGAGCCGCGTCGTGTCGAGCTTGAGGATGGGTGCGCTGCCCCACCCGGCACGACGGCGCTCGACGTCGGGTCCCGACTCGTCGGGCCAGAGAGTGAGGCGGTAGCACCCCGCGACCTGCTCAGGAGAGAAAGGCATCTCGCGTTGCGCGTTCGACGCAGAACAGGCTCCGGTCGACGCGGCGAACGCAATCAAAACGAGTGACCGGAGCCCGTTCAAAGACATCCCGAGCGGCAGCGAAGTGGGTCCTCGGCTAGCGCCGCCGGTCGGGAACGAGCTCGATGATTTGGCCCTGTTCGTCCCTCGAGTAAACCGGCCCGAGCCACACATCGTTGATCAGCTGCAGCTTGCCGGCCGTCACGTTCTCCACAGCCATTCCGGCCGGCGGTGGGGGACCGCAATTCGGGCAAGTCCACGGATCCCAGCCCGAGGTCGCCACCGTATAGCCCAGGTCGCCCAACGATTTGACTGTTACTTCGCTGAGCGGCATGGCAGTCCCCGGTAATTCAGCGAAACCGGTCATGAGCTCATTGACCAACACGTTCTCTCTCCAGTGCACACACCTGGTCCCCGGTCCATAGTCGTTCTCCGCCGGTACCTTGTTTCCCATGTAGTTGAGGCCACCGTTGGCTTCGAACGCGGCGATCGCCGTTGTGCCGTTGAAGAACGGATCGGTCGGGAGCGGCGTGTCATCGTCTATCGGGATGCAGTCATCCCTGTCATCAATGAGGCCGCCGTCATCCTCCAGATTTCCGAAAATGTCCCACAGACTGCCGATGCCCAACACGTGTCCCATCTCGTGCAGCACCACGTCGTTGAGCTGGCCGTTCGTTTCCAAGTCGACCACGTCATCGCTGTCGAACACCATGATTCCGTAAGCCGGGAGCCCCCAGACGCCACCACCGAGGTTTCGCGGCCAACAGAAGGAGGCGAACCCGAGGGTCCCGCCCACACCGTCTATCGGACCGATTAGCGCGTTGATCGCAACATCATCCACATACTCGTCGAGCACTCCACCGCAGAAAATGAGTGGGAGGCTAACCAACTCCGTCGGGAGGTCACCCGTGATCACACTCTCCCACTTTGCGGCGGCGGCGGTGAACGCCGCCTCCTGGCTAACGGTCACGGGGGTGAGGAAATGCACGTCAATATCGAACCCCGTGGTGGGGGGATCGATTAGGATC
>JAOTWK010000279.1 GCA_029862935.1 Gemmatimonadota bacterium
GGAGAACCGCGCCGTTGCCGAGTCGTACATGGCGCTGCCGGATGGCTGAGACGCATCGACGAGCAGGATCTCCAGCTGGGCGTTGGCCAGCAAGTAGGACACCACCTGGCTTCTCGGCACTCCACGCTCGACCCACACGCGCGGGAGCCCCCCGAAGGTCTCGAAGATCACCGGAAGATCTTCGTTGATCACCTTGTGACAGTGCGGACAGGTGGGCGCAAAGAACAGCACGGCACGGACCGGAGTGGCCTGTGTCTGAACGGCTCGGAGCTGGGGAGCGAGGAGCGATCCCACGGCCATCCCGATCCACACGTGGAGCGTCAACCGTCGCGGCACGGCACATCCTCGATGTCGTCGTGTTTGAAGCTATCACGGCGCGTTCGGGACGGACAGAGACATCGTGGGTCGCGAGGTACGGGACAGACTGACATCTTTCTTCGATCCAGAAACCTTCAAGAACTGCAAGGAGTCATGATGCGTCGGTTGCTGCTCCTGACCTTCGCTCCTGTGGTGCTGGCTACCTCGGCCGGCGCACAGACGAGCGACAAACGGCCCCTCGACCATTCGGTGTACGATAGCTGGAACGACATCTCCGACGAGCAGTTGTCCGACGACGGCGCGTGGCTGGCGTACGCCTTGGTCCCGTCGGAGGGAGACGCCGTTCTGCACGTCCGGGCCACCAGGTCCGCCACGGCATTCGAGATTCCGCGGGGGCGCTCCGCCCAGTTCAGTGGTGACGGGAAGTACGTCGTCTTTCTCATCAAGCCGGAGTTGGCAGCGGAGCGAGCGGCCAAGAAAGCAAAGACGAAGGCCGACGATCAGCCCAAAGACTCCCTTGGCATCCTGAATCTTGCGACAGGTGACGTCGTGCGGGTGGAGCGGGTGAAGTCCTTTGAAGTCCCCGAAGAGGGGGGAACCGGGGTCGCGTACCTCTTGGAAACGGAGCGGGAAGCCGCTGAGCCCGACTCGGCAAAGGGGGCTGAGCGGGAACAGCCTGCTGTGCAGGAGCCGGCGAAGCCCGAAGGAGGAGAAGGGGAAGAGCCAGACGACAAGAAGAAGGACAAGAAGGACGGTACGACACTCGTGCTGCGCAATCTGGTCACTGGTACGGAGCAACGGTTCGCCTCGGTCTCGGCGTACGCGTTCGGCAAAGACGGTGCCTACCTCGCGTATGTGACTTCGACCAAGGACGGGAGCGGCGACGGGGCCTTTGTGGTCGAGACCCGGACGGCCGCGATGACCCCGCTCATGGAGGGCGAAGGGAATTACATATCTCCCACGTTCGACGAGGCCGGCCGTCAGGTGGCGCTGCTCTCCAACCGGGACGACTACGAGGAGGCGCAGCCGAGCTACACGATCTACCACTGGAAACCCGGCGATGCGGCAGCGCGCGCCGTGGTAGCCGAAGCCATGCCCGGCATTCCTGAGACATGGTGGGTCAGCGAGCACGGTGCGCTGTCCTTCTCGAAGAACGGTCGTCGTCTGTTCTTCGGCACCGCCCCGCGTCCGGCTCCCGACCCGGATGAGGAGGTCGCGGAGTGGGAGGCAGTGAAGGTCGATGTGTGGCATTGGAAAGACCCGCTGCTTCAGCCGATGCAGCTCGTCCAGCGGGAGCGCGAACTCAACCGCACCTTCCAGGCCGTGTTGCACCTTCGCGCCGGCCGCATCGTACAGCTGGCCGATGCGGACCTCCCGGAAGTGGACGTGATCGCGGAAGGCGATGGTCCGGTCGCGTTTGGCACCTCCAACGTCCCGTACCGTCAGCGCATCTCGTGGGACTCGCCCGGGTATAGCGACGCCTATGTCGTGAACGTCGAAACCGGACAGCGGCAGCGTGTGCTTGAGGAGCACCAGGGCTCGGCAGATCTCTCCCCCGGCGGCAAGTACGTGTACTGGTGGGACGGGCATCGGCGGGCGTGGTTTGCCCAACCCGTACGCGGAGGGGAGCCGGTGAACCTGTCAGTGGCTATCCCCCATCGTGTCGATGACGAGTTGCACGATTGGCCGATGATTCCGTCGTCGTACGGAAATGCCGGCTGGACGGAGAACGACGAGGCGTTTCTCGTCTACGACGCGTACGACATTTGGGCGCTCGACCCGATGGGTGCGCGCGCGCCGCGCAGCGTTACCGAGGGAATGGGCCGTGCACGACATCTCGAGTTCCGTTACGTGCAGTTGGATCGCGATCAGCAGGCAATCCCGGCGGGGCAGCCCATTCTACTGCGAGCCTTGAACAAGGTGACGAAAGCATCCGGATTCTATCGGGATCGCGTTCGCGGGACTGAGACTCCGCGTGAATTGATCGTGCAGGATCGATACTTCGGCTTACCGCGGAAGGCCGACGCCGCCGATGTGGCGATGTTCACCCGGTCCAGCTTCCAGGAATTTCCAGATCTGTGGGTGAGCGATCTGTCGTTCGCCGACATGCGCAGGATGAGCGACGCCAATCCGCAGCAGGCTGAATATCTGTGGGGTTCGGCGGAGCTCGTGAGTTGGCGATCGACCGATGGCAGGGAGATCGACGGCATGCTGTTCAAGCCGGAGAACTTCGATCCGTCCAGGAAGTACCCGATGATGGTCTACTTCTATGAGAAGATGTCGGACGGCCTCCACCGATTCCGAACCCCCGGGCCGGGCGGCTCGAGTATTTCTGCGAGCTTCTACGCGAGCCGAGGTTATGTGGTGTTCATCCCCGACATCCACTACCGAGTGGGCTACCCGGGGGAGAGTGCCCTGGACTGCGTGGTCCCGGGGGTGTTGAGCGTGTTGGCGCAGGGGTTCGTGGATCCGAAGCGGGTCGGCGTCCAGGGCCACAGCTGGGGCGGGTACCAGATTGCCTACATGGTTACCCAGACCGATATCTTCGCTGCGGCGGAGGCAGGAGCCCCGGTGGCGAACATGACCAGCGCATACGGCGGGATCCGCTGGGGCACGGGCATGAGCCGTATGTTCCAGTACGAGCGTACACAGAGCAGGATTGGTGGCACGCTGTGGGACGCCTATCCGCGCTACATCGAGAATTCGCCGCTCTTTCGGGCGGACAAGATCAACACACCGATCCTCATGATGCACAACGACGACGACACCGCGGTCCCGTGGTACCAGGGGATCGAGTTCTTCGTCGCGCTACGCCGACTCGGCAAGCCGACGTGGCTGTTGAACTACAACGGGGAACCGCACGGCCTCAGGAAATACCAGAACCGCAAGGACTGGGCAATCCGGATGCAGCAGTTCTTTGACCACTATTTGAAGGACGCGCCGGCACCGGTCTGGCTGGTCGAAGGTGTTCCGGCCGTCGACAAGGGGAAAGTGTCTGGCCTCGAACTGATGGAGGTCGAGGCGCCAGTGACCGTAGGTGGCGTGGGGCGATAGCCACCTCGGAGGGCCGCCCCAGGTGAGACGAAGCCCGGCCACCAAGGCCGGGCTTCGCATGTATCGGTCACGCGATGTGCTCTTAGTGCTCGGCCTCGGGGATGGGAGCCGGCGACCTCGTGCCGGGACGATGCCGCTTCACGAACTCCTCGACGTGCTCCGGCACGAACATGTTGTCGGCGATGTGCGCGATCTCCTCGGCCTCGCGCCATGCCAGCTCCAGATCCACCAGCTCACCCATCAAGGCGCGCATTTCCTGCTCCTCGTGCAGCGCCATCTCGAGCGCCAGGCGCGTGGGTGTGGAGAGCTTGTGCAGCCTACCGGGCTTGCCCGGGAACAACGGTCGTCCGTAGCCCCGTTCGAGAGGCTTCGGCGCGATCTCATCGGCGAGACGCGCGAGATAGCGCTCAGGGTGGCCTGCGGTCTCGATCCGGTCCACCGCCTCCTGTACCACTCGAGGAGAACCGGACATGTAGTTCACTGCCGGCATGATCTGGGCGACGATGCGTTGGGCTTCGACGCCGCGGAACGTGTCTTTCCCCTTCTTGTACGCGACCTCGATCACCCATTCCCGAGCGCCGGGTTCCATGAGGAACCGGGTCTTCTGCAGATCGCGGAGCTTCAGCTTGAGAATCTTCCCGTCGCGAGTGCGCACCTTGGCCCGCACCGGCAGGTTCATGATCAGGTTGGGAAGCTGTGGCGCGAACCCTGCTCCCACTCCGGCGGCGATCCCTCCGGCGATGAGCGCCCCGACTGCGGCGACACCGGCCGTCGTCCACACAATCGCCCGCCGGCGCCTCCGGCCGAACTGATCGCCGTACCGCCACGCCGCGAACTCCGGTCTGAGTGGCTCGCCGATGCGGACCAACTCCAGCCCCTCTCTGAGCTTGGCGATGCCGACGTTGTCGGTCGAAGCGCGGATCCGCGTGGTGCGGAACAGGCGCTCGCATTCCTCGAACGCCTCCCATCGCTCCTCGAGAGGCGTGAGATTCCACCGCTCGCACTTGCGGCAGACGACCCACAATCGTCCTTTCGCAGGATCGAACGCGAGGCGTCGACCCACCGGAAACGACTCGACCACCTCGTTGGAGCCGAGCGGACGCTTGCAGAAGAGGCAGGTCGAGTACATCGCGCAGCGCCCGGGAAGAGCGTTACGGTTGCGGCCTAGGATCCCACAGCACGTTCAGGATCTTCCATCCGCCGTTCCAGCGCACCACGTGCAGGTAGTCGATGAAGTCACCGGTCACGACCTTCACACTGGCGACGCTCGTCTGAGCGTCGAGGATCGTAACCACCGGGGGCACGTCCCGGTGCGCTGATGCCGTGCCGCCACCGGCACGCGTGTACTCCACCATCATGGACGCCGTGGCGTGGTTCAGCACGCTCCGTCCCGATTGCGGGTGGGTCATGGCTCGACGCTTGGCGAGGTCGGGATGCAGGGCCCGATCCATCCTGTCGGCGTCGCCAGCGTACCACCCTTCGGCGTAGTCTAGTGCTGCCTGTCTGATCGCGGCGCTGTCGGCCGTCACCTGCGCTCGGCCGACCACGGGCAGGCCCATGAGGATCAGGGCCGTGACGATCGCTGTCCGCTGCATGGTGCCCTCCCTTCTCGCTTGGCAGCCACGCGGTGACGACATCACTCGGCGCTGGGTGCGTCAGGCCTGACGATCCGGAGCCGCACGACGTGCTGAACGTCGAGGTCGTCCCGCCACACCCCATAGATCTTGTCGTCCCGGAACAGGCGGGGTGCGAACCGTGGCGGCATCGCCACGATGCCGAGATACCGACCGTCGGCATCGAACACGTCCCACTCGGGGGCACCCGAATCCTCGATGAGGTTGAAGTCCTCGAGTTCCT
>JAOTWK010000280.1 GCA_029862935.1 Gemmatimonadota bacterium
CTCGGGCTCAGTTATCAGGGACGTGGCTACGGATCGTTCGTGGTCGATCGGGAGATGGTGTCCCTGCTGCTCGAAGGCAATGCCGCGCAGCAGCAGTTCTCGGTGGGTGACACGAAGGCTGGCGGGCTCGCCGCACAGGAGATTGGGGCGCACGCCATGGTGCGGCTCGGCCCCCTCGGGTCGGAGGACGGGGTGCAGATGAGCGTAGGAGTGGGCGGCCGGTATCTCCTTCCGATCGCGTATGGGGAGGAGCGCTCGCTCCTGGAGGACGCGCAGGTGTTGGTGAGCGGGCAGCAGGTGAGCGCCAACGTCGACATTCAGGCGGCGCATACGCCGGACGTGCAGTTCGCCGGTCGAGGGTCGGGCATCGCCACGGACTTCTTGCTGCGGATGGATTGGCCCACGTCCGGTGTCTACTTCGAGGGGCTGCTCGGCAACATCGGAAAGGTGACGATCGACCAGGTTGAGCGGCGCCGATTGACGTTCAACGTCAACTCGACCGACATCCAGGAGATCGCCGATTCCCTCGAAGCGGTCGAGTTTGCGGTTCAGGACACCGTAGACGGGCTCTCCGTGACGCTCCCGCGCTTCGTGCGGTTTTCGGGTGGAGCGTGGGCGAACCGGATTCTCCAACTCGACATGAGCGCCACCGTTCCGCTCGGGGGAGACTTCCAGATACCGCTGGCCGTGGATCTCTGGTCGACGTGGCGTTTGGTGCCAGCGATCCCGCTTCGTCTGGGACTCGTCCTCGGCGGAAGCACCGGCATCGGCTACACGGCGGGCATCGGCGTGGAGACCCGTAACCTCCTGCTGCAGGTCATGGGGGGATCGTTCGGGGGCTGGTTCAACGACGCCAAGGGCGCGGCCGCTCGCTTCGAATTGGGCGTGTTCTTCTAGGGTCCGGCGGTTCGGTCTGTGACCATGCCACCCCGAGGGGGCCCTCGGGGTGGTTATATTTCATGGATGTCTATCTTCCCATCGCCCTCGAGAAGTCACATCCGGCCCGCCATCTGGGCCGGGATCGCGCTCACGGTGCTCTCGGCCTGCGCGGAGCGCGGGTCACCCGACGAGTCCGGCCCGGCAGTAGCGCGCCCACCCGAAGCCGGTGAGGCCTACTTCGCCAACATCCGGCAGTTGACCTTCGGGGGCCAAAATGCCGAGGCCTACTTCGCGCCGGATGGCACCAAGCTCATCTTCCAGCGCACAGAGGGCGAGGGTACCTGTGATCAGCAGTATGTCATAAACGTCGACGGGTCGGGGATGCGGCAGGTCTCCAACGGGCTCGGCCGGACCACCTGTGGCTACTTCTACGACAGCGGCAACCGGATCGTCTACTCGAGCACGCTCCACGCGGGCGACGCCTGCCCACAACCCCCGGACATGAGCCAGGGCTACGTGTGGGGTCTGTATGATTTCGACGTGTACACCTCGGCCACCGACGGCAGCGATCTCCGAAAGATCTTCGGCACGCCGGGGTACGATGCCGAAGCGACGCTGTCGCCCGACGGCACCCGCATCGTCTTCACGTCGACCATGGATGGCGATCTCGAGATCTATACGATGAACGTCGATGGATCCGACGTGCGGCGTCTGACCCACTCGGTAGGATACGATGGCGGGCCGTTCTTCTCGCACGACGGTACGATGATCGTCTACCGGGCGTCACACCTCGATTCCCCCGAAGCCGTAGCCGACTACCAAGCACTTCTCGCACAGAACCTGGTTCGGCCCAGCCGAATGGAGATCTGGGTCATGAATGCCGACGGCACCAATCAGCGGCAAGTGACGAATCTGGGGGGAGCGAACTTCGCGCCGTTTTTCCTGCCGGACAATCGGCGCATCATCTTTTCGACGAACCACCACAATCCACGTGAGCGGAACTTCGATCTGTATCTCGTCAACCTCGACGGCAGCGGACTGACCAGGGTAACGACTCACGGGGATTTCGACGGCTTTCCGATGTTCTCACCCGACGGCAAGCAGCTCGTGTTTGCCTCGAACCGTCACGGAGCGGTGCCGGGCGAGACGAACATCTTCATTGCCGACTGGGTAGAACAGTAAGGGTTCCCGAGAGACGTCGGCGACAGGCGAGGACGGACGTGGCATCACAGGGCGAGACAACCGAAGGGCGCAACGGAGAGCGCGAGCAGCCGCGGCGCGTATCGGCGAAGAAGCCGGCTTCCCAGTCGGCGAAGGAGTGGATCAAGTCCATCGCGATTGCGCTGGTGATCTGGTTCTTCGTGCGCTCGCTGTTGGTCGAGGCCTTCCGTATTCCGTCGGGGAGCATGGAGAACACGCTGCAGATTGGGGATTTCCTCTTCGTGAACAAGGCGCTGTACGGTGCGGAGATCCCGCTTTTGGGCACCCGACTGCCGGCGTTCCGGGAGCCCGACCGGTTGGACATCGTGATCTTCAACTCACCCGAAGAGCCAGGGATCAACGTGGTGAAACGGGTCGTAGGCATGCCGGGGGATACCATCTCGATGGCCGGCGGCGATCTGTACGTCAACGGGCGGCCATCTGAGGAACCCTATGCCGTCAAGTCGACGACGGCCTACGATCCGGTCGATCCGCGAATGCGCGACTGGCAATTGCGATACCTGGCGCAGGGCCGCGATCACCAGACCTACGTCCCGACGCTCAAGAACTGGGGCCCGCTCGTGATCCCGCCCGATTCGTTCTTCGTTATGGGCGATAACCGCGACAACTCGTACGACAGCCGCTACTGGGGTTTTCTCGGTCGGGACCGCGTGCAGGGACGGCCGCTGTTCATCTATTACAGCTTTGACCGAACCGGACTCATGCCGCTGCCATTCCTCACGAACATCCGTTGGAACCGGATTTTCCTGGCCCCAGACTGACACTGGGCCGCCAAGCAGGCCACTGAGGGCCCGGGTGCAAACGAGCACCCGGGCCCTTTCTGTGTGGTCATCGGGCCCGTCTACGAGGGTTCCCGTGTGGGCACTGGAATGTCTCGCAGGGCGTATTATGTTTTACGAAAATGTGGATTCGACAAAATTGTATTTTGCCTCATACAGGAATACGTTAAGCAATGGATCGCATCGACCGCCAGCTACTCTCCCTGCTTCAGGCCGATGCCCGGTTGAGCTATCAGGAGCTTGGTGAGGCCGTCGGCCTCAGTGGGCCGGCGGTGTTCCAGCGGGTCCGGAAGCTCGAGACGGCGGGCATTCTGGCCGGATATCACGCGGCGGTGAGCCCCGCCGGGGTCGGCCGGCCGCTGGTGGCTTTCCTTCGTGTGCTCCCAGGTCCCGGTGCGGATGTGGATAGCCTGATCGCTCAGTGGCGCGAAGGCGCAGGTGTTCAGGAATGCCACCTTATGACCGGACGGGGCGGGTATCTGGTCAAGCTTCGGGTGACCGAGCCGCGAGAGCTCGAAGCTCACCTGGCGGCGCTTCGCCGGGCTGGCTGTGAGGCGAGCGCCGAATTGGCGCTGGTCAGCGCGTTCGAGCGATCGACGGTCACGGTGGTGTGAACAGGCCGCCGTCCCCCTGCCCATGCGGGCGCGGGGTCGGTGACAGCACCAGGTGGTCTTCGGGCCGCTAGCTGATGAGCTGGCTCTCCGAGGGCTGGGTCACGTCACGCGGTATGTAGACCGCTGAGCGCCCGCATTTGGTGCATTTGAGCGTCACATGCCTGTGCGACTGGAACATCTTCCTGGGCAGTCGGCGCTTGGGGATCCGCTCGATGCGGGCGTGCCCACAGGACGGACATGCCAGCGGCTCCTTGTCGCGATCGGCCAGGATGAGCTGAAGTGCCTCAGCGGCTCGGTATTCCTTGATGCCTCGACGTCCCACGAAATCCACTCCCCAGGTTGGCTGGCTCGGCGAAATCTATCCGTCGCCGGGAGGCGTCGCAAATCCGAGGGTCCTCTTGACGGCGGGCTTCGTGAGGCGCACACTCTCATCATAGCGCGCCATTGGGAGCGATCCATGACGACCGCGAGCCAGCCTGACCAGGACTACGTCACCGTCGCCGAGGTGGAGATCGATGCCGTTCACCCAGGCCGGTCGGGGTTCACGCTCCTTGGCCGGGGCCGTGATCGGGCGGACTACCGTCTCGAAATGGAACTCGAGATGCCGGTCGACCAGCGGACGCGCACTGTCTTGGCTGAACTACTGGCCCAGTCGGAGTGGCGAATCCTGAGGCGCGCCCCCCAGCCCTTTCGGCCCAAGCGACCCGCCGACGCTTCCCGATCCGTGAAGTAGCTGCTGGCCCGGTCGCATCACACAAGTCGTTGATGTCCAATCGATTAAGGTCGTTCTGGCTCCCTTGGGGGCGGCTTGACTCTGACCTCCGTTCCCGCTAGCTTGGCGCGCGGCGCACCCTTTCCAACGCAAGGAAACATCCATGAAGCGCGAGCTCGGCGGGTCGCAGATTTCGGCCCTACTCGAATCGGTTCCCGGCATTGTGCATGTGTTGCGGAGCCCCGTTGCTGACGCGCTCGTCGGGATGATCAGGGCCGGTGCCGGTATCGAGCCGATCAGGCATGAACACGTAGACGAACTCATCCAATACGCGGTGCGCCGGGGGCTGATCCCCAACAGCGAGGGCGAGGAGCTGCTGGCGGAAGTTCGGGCTGCGGTGCCGGCTAGGCGATCGAGGAAACGCGCTGGTCAGGCTCCTGCCAGGCGCGGCAACAAAGCCAAGACCGGTCCGCCCAAGGCGAGAACCGGACCGTTTGGGGCCAAGATCAAGCCGTCAAAAGACAAGACCAAGCCGGCCACCGCCAAGGCCGGACCGTTTGGGACCGCCAAGACCAAGCCGTCAAAGGCCAAGACCAAGCCGGCCACCGCCAAGGCCGGACCAGCCAAGGGACGCCCAGCCAAGAAAGCGACCCGTGGCCCAAGCGCCCCGAAATCCAAACCGGTGGCTGGAAAGCCCACGGTGAAGGCGAAGACGAAGGCGACGCCGCAGAAGGCCGGTAAGCGGAGCGCCAGGAAGCCTTCGGGCCGCCGCTAGCAGCCCCACCATCCCACGGCGAGTGTGAGCGCCCGCCTACCAGCGATAGGCGTGCCGCAGAATGACGGTGCCGCTGCCAGGGGTGGTTTCCGAGAACAGCAAGGCGGCGCCGGCTGGGTCGTACTGGGCCGTCCAGATGGTGGAGTCGGGGAGCCAGGTAAACGTGATGTTGCGAGCAGTGCGGTCCCACTCCCCGCCGTTCCATCGGCCGTCAGGGAGCGATCGCCACCGGGCGACGCCCCCGCGCA
>JAOTWK010000281.1 GCA_029862935.1 Gemmatimonadota bacterium
CCACGACGCTGTACGGCACGGAGGCGTCGGCGGGGGTCATCCAGATCTTCACCAAGCGGGGCTCGCAGGGTGCGCCGCGATGGTCGGTGTCGATCGACCAGGGCTGGAACTCCCTGGGGCATATCGGACCCGACAAATCGATCAACCCCACGGGGCTCGGGATGAACAACTGCAACTTCACGGGCATGTCCGGGGACGCCACGTTCGCGACGGGCGACCCCATGTTCCCGGCGGACACGCTGGGATGTCCGTCAAGCGGCAGCTGGCTCCGCCGCGGGCACCTGCAGCGGTACAACGCCTCTGTACGGGGTGGCGGTGAGGCCATCAACTACTTCATCTCGGCGCGCTGGGGCAGCGAGGACGGGATCGTCGACCCCCAGAACAGCACCGACTGGAGCGTCCGGGGCAACTTCGGGTTCGCGATCGGACCCACCCTGACCCTGCAGTTCAACAACGCCTACGCGCGTCGGGACATCGTGTGGATCCCGGACGGGGACAACGCCGAGGGGTTCCCCCTCAACATCTGGCGTGGCACCAACGACTATACCCCAGGCCACGACGACAGCCAGGTCCTGGAGATGTCGCTCAAGCAGTTGACCAACCACTACACCACGGGCCTGACGCTCAACTGGACGCCGCTGCCGGGCATGAGTCACCGGATGAACGCGGGGATCGACTTCGCCCAGTCCGACTACCGCGAAGAGCGGCCGTGGGGCTTCTACTACCGGATCCTCGGCGACCGCGAGGACGACGAGTTCCAGCGGCGCACCCTAACCATGGACTACGCAGGGAGCTGGAGCACCAAGCTGGGGTCCAGCGTCGCGTCGTCGTTTTCGGCGGGCGCGCAGATCTATCAGGAGTTCACGTATCGCCTCAACGGCTTCGGCTATGACTTCGCGGGTCCCGGCGACAAGGTGCTGGACAACGCCGCCAGGACCGAAGTGGGCGAGACGCGACGAACCGTCACGAACGGTGGCTTCTTCCTCCAGGAACAGGTCGGGTTCATGGACCGCATCTTCCTCACCGCCGGCATCCGGTTCGACGGCTTCAGCACGTTCGGCGAGGACTATGGGATGGCGGCGTACCCGAAGCTGTCGGCCGCGTACAACATTTCCGATGAGGGCTTCTGGCCCGATTGGTGGGACGGCATGAAGCTCCGCGCGGCCTGGGGTGAGTCGGGACGCGCTCCGGGCGCCTTCGACGCGCTCCGCACATGGGACGCCATCTCAGCCGACGAAGGTCAACCAGCCGTGACGCCGCGGACGCTCGGGAACCCGAGCCTCGGACCCGAGCGGAGCCGGGAGTTCGAATTCGGTTTCGAGGCCGCCATGTTCAACGGGCGCGTGGGCGTCGACGTCACGCGGTACCAGCAGAAGACGTACGACGCACTCATCCCGGTGCAGCAGGTCCCGTCCAACGGGTTCATCGGCACGCAGCTCGAAAACGTCGGTGAGCTCAGGAACAGCGGATGGGAGCTCCAGCTGAACGCGGACGTCCTCCGCAGCGCGATGCTGACCTGGAACATGGGCGTCCGCTATTCCACATCCAAGAGCCAGGCATGGGACCTCGGCGGGATCGAGGACATCTACGTGAACTGGCGGCAGAACATTCGTCCCTGTACCTCCACGGACGCCGACGGAAACCGGATCCTGTCGGCGGAGTCCATCCGACAGCTCGAGCATCAGGGCATCACCAACGTCGATGTCAACAACTTGGGCTTGCTCGGCAAGGTCGAGTGCCCCGTCATGGGGTACTGGAACCCGGTGGTCGTGAACGACTCGGCGCCGGGCTTCACGGCTCCGGGAACATTGCCGGTCATGGAGGAGCGGTACCTGGGTCCCACGTATCCCACGCGGACCATCGGGATCAGTACCTCGTTCGAGATCGGCCGCTACATCACCCTCGACGCGGTGGGTGAGGCGCAGCTCGGCCACTCGCTCTCGTCCGGGGTGGCGTACCAGAACGCTCGCCGGCGGGTGTGGCCGATGTGCCGCGAGGAGCTGCAGAGCCTGGCCGACTTCGGCCGCGACTCGCTCAACGCGTACCAGCTGGCCCGGTGCGACCGGAACCTCACGACCTATGGGATGTGGATTACTCCGGCGGACTTCTTCAAGCTCCGCTCCGTGTCCATCTCGTTCCGGCTGCCCAACAGGCTCATCCCGGGCACGCAGTCGGCTATCCTCCAGCTCCAGGGCCGCAATCTGATCAAGATCACGGACTTCGTGGGTGTGGATCCGGAGGCGTCGGAAGAGGGCGGCGAGGAGGTGCTGTGGCGTCAGGAGTACTACAACCTGCCGCCGCAAAGGTCGTTCATCGCGAGCCTCAGGCTCGAGTTCTAACGGACGAGGAGAGGAAGCCATGAATCGCACGAGACTCTTCAAGCGTATCGGCGTCCGGCTCCTTGTTCCGGTCGCCGCATGTAGCACCCTGCTCCTCATGGGGTGCGACGTGAAGAACCCCGGGGCCATCCTGGACGCGGACCTGAGCAACGAGCTCACGTTTCAGGCGCTGGTCGCGGGCATGTCGGGGGATCTCTCCTCCGCATTGGACGAGATGGACTTCGTCATGAGCCGCGCCAGCGATGAGCTCACGGGAAGCGGGAGCTATTTCCTCACGGGGCTCGTCCGCCGGGGAATCGTCAACCGCGAAGATATCAACTTCCACTGGGGCGCACCGCACCGCGCACGGTGGGTGGCCGAAAGCGGTATCGAGCGTATGCGGGAGATCATGGACGATGCGACGTTCAACGCGAGTCCCCTGGTCGCCCGCGCCTATCTCTACGCCGCGCTGGCACACCGCATCTCGGGTGAGTGCCTGTGCTACGCGGTGATCGACGGCTCGGGTGTGATGGATCACAAGGTGCACTTCGACAGTGCGATCGTCCGGGCGAACGAGGCCATTCGCATCGGCCAGGCGGCCGGACTCACCGACGTGGTCACCGCTGCCCACGGGGTCAAGGCTCAGGCGTACGTGGGCCTCGGCAACTGGGCGCAAGCCGTCACCGAAGCCGGGATGCTCACGACTGGGTTCGAGTACGACGCCAAGTACTCGGACAACTCCGGTCGCGAAGAAAACGTCATGTACATCGAGACGCACAACCGAGCAGAGATGTCGGCGTACGGGACGTACGCCGCCACCTTCCCCGAGCCGGGGGACCCGCGGGCGCCGTGGATCGATTGCACCGTGACCCCACGACCCATCGAGTGTACCGCAGCGCAGGGCGCGGACGGCATAACACCGCAATACCTGCAGCGGAAGTACAGCGAGTACGGCACGGAAATCCCCGTGGTCAAGGGAGTGGAAATGCGGCTGATTGAGGCGGAGGCCGAGCTCAATGGGGCCGCGAACCTCAGCACGTTCGTCGGGTTCGTAAACCAGGCCCGAGCCGAATACGGTCTGGCGCCCCTCGCGGCACCAACGACAGCGAACGATGCGTGGATCATGCTCGACGACGAGCGGCAGCTCACGCTGTGGATCGAGGCACGGCGCTGGCATGACGCGCATCGCTGGGACGCGGCGGGACTGTCGTTCATGCCCGCGGTGCAGTACATCCTCGGGCTCACGAGCACCCCGTACGCCCTCGACCCAAGCATCCAGAAGCGCGCAACCTGCTTCCCGATCTCGCTCGACGAGTGCCTGACGAATCCCAACGTCAAGGACGCGCCGGAGTGCCAGGGCAGCTTCTAATCCACCCTCCCCGATAGGGGAGCACCGTCCCACCAGGCCTCGCGCTCGGTGGGACGGGTGGTATCTGTATGGGGCGCGCAAGCCGGGCAGCGACGTCCGGCCGCACCCGACGCCAAGACCGGCACATTCAGGAACAAGGGAGGCCATCAACGCGCTCATCGGCGGCGGTCATGCGCTGCCGACTCGGAGCGCGAGGAAGGGAGGAGGCATGAGAAACTGGCAACTCGGTCCGGCTCTCCTGGCGGCGGCGCTCGTGGCCGCGCCGGCAACCGCGCAACAAGAGGGGTCGGTGGAGCATGTGCAGCAGATGCTGGAGCGTCACATTGGGAGCCTCGACCACGAGATCGATGTGCTCAACCGACGCATCGACGACATCATGTTCTTCCAGCGGCTCGGGGACGTCGCGGAGATCGACATCGTGCGGCTGACGGGACCGGCGCTCCGGCACCAGCCAAATCCGACAGCGCAGGGCGCGGGGAATCCGTTCCGGTTCTACGCGTACGTGTTCATACCCAAGAACCTGGACCGCACGAAGAAGCAACCGCTGATCGTGTTCCCTCACGGTGGCGTGCACGGCAACTTCACGAGCGGTGCGACCAACGTCCTGCGGGAAATGCTGTCGCAGGGGTACACGGTCGTGGCGCCCGAATACCGGGGCAGCATCGGCTACGGTCGGGGGACGTACCAAGCGATCGATTATGGCGGGCTGGAGATCGAGGATACGTACGCCGCGAGGACCTTGATGCTCGAGAACTATGATTTCCTCGACGCCGGGCGGGTCGGCATCGTGGGCTGGAGCCATGGGGGGCTCCACGCCCTCATGAACATCTTCGAGCACCCCGATGACTACGCGGTGGCCTACGCCGGCGTGCCGGTGAGCGATTTGATCGCGCGGATGGGCTACAAGAGCCAGGGGTACCGCGACCTCTACTCCGCTGACTACCACATCGGCAAGACGGCCGACGACGATGTCGAGGAGTACCGGCGCCGCTCACCGTCATGGAACGCGCACAGGTACCAAGGCACCCCGCTCCTCATCCACACAAACACCAGTGACGAAGACGTGAACGTGCTCGAAGTGGAGCGGCTCATCCAGGCCCTCAAGGCCGAGGGGAAGACAGGGTTCGAGTACAAGATCTATCAGGACGCGCCCGGCGGACACAGTTTCAATCGGTTGGACACGAAGCTGGCCAAGGAATCTCGGCGCGAGATCTGGCGGTTCCTGGGCCCGCGGCTGAGGCCGGAACGGCCGGTTAGGTAGGCGGTTGGACGGTTAGGCGGTTAGGCGGTTAGGCGGTTTGAACGGGTTGTGTGGGGTGCGCGGGACGCGGGGCGCGGGACGGGGTGAGCGCAAGACGTGAACGTGAAGGGTGACTCGATGGTGCGCGCCCCGCGCCCCGCGCACTGCGTATTCACAGGGGGCAGCATGACACGAGGTATCCTGAGCCTATTCCTGATGCTGGCCGCGGCACCGTCGGCGAGCGCTCAGTCGATCGCCATCGTCGGTGGACGGGTGAT
>JAOTWK010000282.1 GCA_029862935.1 Gemmatimonadota bacterium
TCACTGCACAGGCGTGTCCCAGAACTCGGCATGCGTCCGTGTGTGGAAGATCCCAACAGTGCTGAGGCCGTGGCCCGCGACGAGTATCTGTGCCGGCTGAGCCACCTTGTCGGAGACCAGGAATACCAGGACGGATGGGTCATCGACCGGCGGACGTTCTCCATTGATCCGGACGAAACACTCGCCGCCCTCATCGACCGACAGACGAGAATCAGCGCAGAGGAAGCTCGCTCAGCCATGTGTCCAGTTGTCGAGGATGCGCTGCTGATGCTTGCCAGGCATGGCGTTCCGTATCTTGAATCCCGTCTACCGCTACTGGCCGCGCGATACTCTCGTGCGTCGTTTGACTCGGGTGCACCGGACCCGCCCGGCACTTAGGTCGCCATTGGGTGTCGGCAACCCTGACGTCTAACCGGCGCATGGACCTGGCGAGCGCGTACGTGTTGAAGGAAGTTGAGTGGTGATGCGCCTGGCGATGATCCCAGTACGTTCACTGAGCGGCGTGGCCCGCGAGCAGGTCGCCCGCAGCTCAAGCGCGAACCGTTAGGCTGACCTCGTGAACACGAAGGGTGGCGGGATGGCATTGAGGGAATGGGGCTGGGACGACCAATGGGCACACCAAGCTGCACGGCAGGGTGTCGATTCCTCGAAGGCGGCCCGTGTCGTAGGCCAAGATCGAGCGAGTTGGACATTGCGCACACGTTCGGGCCAAGTGACGGCGCGAATCCCGTCGGCTTCATGCCATGACTATTGCCCGGCAGTCGGTGACTGGGTCATCGCCGAACCGGGTCCAATGCCAACCGATCCATGGTCAATGCTGGCTGTGTTTCCTCGCCGATCATGGATATCCAGGGGCGTGGCGGGCACCGGCAAATCAGAACAGGTGCTCGCTGCAAACGTGGACAAGATCTGGGTCGTACACGGTCTCGACGTGGAGCTGAACCTGAGGCGTCTTGAGCGCTATCTGGCTGTAGTGTGGGACAGCGGTGCCTCGCCCGAGATAGTACTCACCAAGTCGGATCTGGCGCCCGACCTGGACGCGTGGGTATCGCGGGTTGGGACCGTCTCGGCCGGTGTGCCTATCAGGGTGGTAAGCGCCATGGATAGCGAGAGCGTCCACACGATTCGAATCACTCTGAACCGGGGCTCCACGGTTTGCCTGCTCGGACCATCGGGAGTAGGAAAGTCGACCCTGGTCAATCTGCTATCCGAAGCGACCGTTGCTGGGACCGGTGACGTGCGACGCAGTGATCGACGGGGGCGCCACATTACGACGCGGCGCGAGCTGTACAGGATTCCTGGTGGCGCACTGCTCCTTGACACACCTGGCATACGAGAACTGCGCGTCTGGGTATTGGAGGACGGATTGGACCACGCGTTCCCAGACATCGAAGATCTTTCCCATGGTTGTCGGTTCCGCGATTGCCGACACGAGGGCGAACCTGGCTGCGCAGTCCAGGAAGCCTTGGAAAGTGGGCACCTGGACCCAGCGCGCTTGAGCAGCTTCAGGAAACTCCGGGCTGAAGCCGCTTACGAGATGCGGAAGACCGATCCCCGCGCTCGTGCCGCAGCCGTGTCTGAGTGGAAGACCGCGATGAAAACGATGAAGCATCACCCAAAGTACAAGGACCGTTCGTGAGGTCAGCCTAATGAGCGCATGGACCTGCCGAGCGCTGTAGAACTAGGGAAGCAGCGTCGCCGCGTGGTGTTGACACGGGGTACCTCACTGAGGCACGCGCATGGCCGGCGAGGCGCTCGCAGCTCAAGCGCGTACCGTCATACCGCGCTGCCCCATGAGCCGCGCCAGCCGCTTCGGCACTTCCGGCCGCTCGGTGTGCCATTCCAGCTTGACGTACTTTGTATGGTAAAGTACTTTGCATAGTACACCAATGCTGGCAAAACGATGAACACGGATCTACTCAGGGGCAAGATAATGGGAGGAAACACTGGAAACGGTGGCGGACGGCGCGGGAGCCGTTGGAGGATAGCGAGCTGGGCCGCCGCAGCTCTCATCCTGCTACTACCCTTGGTTGCGATGCAGTTCACCGACGAAGTGAACTGGGACGTGGCCGATTTCGCTCTCTTCGGCGCCCTCCTGATCGGCGTTGGAGTTTCCTATGAGCTAGCAGTGAGGACGACAGGCGACAACGCGTACCGAGCTGCCGTGGGCGTTGCGCTCGCAGCAGCATTCATCCTCGTCTGGGTGAACGGTGCCGTTGGCATCGTCGGGTCTGAGGACAACCCCGCCAACTTGATGTATGGCGGGGTGCTCGCCGTCGGAATCATCGGTGCCATCATCGCGCGCTTCAAACCCCATGGGATGGCCCGCGCGCTGTTCGCGACTGCGCTCGCTCAGGCGTTGGTTGCCGTGATCGCGCTGATCGCCGGATTGGGTTCTTCATGGAGCGGGCCGCTAGAGATCGTGGTCCTGAACGGGTTCTTCGTCGCGCTGTTCGTCGGATCGGGCTTGCTGTTTCAGAAAGCGGCGCGTGGGCGACCCGAACGGGTCGCGGTATAACCCGCCGCTGCAGCCGCCAACACGCGTCAGCGTTTCGGCCTTGTCCGAGCGCTGGCGTACCCTGTCTTTGTTGCACCCTCCTTTCGTCGGCGTGCTGCGGCTGAGCGGCCATCCGTTATGCGGACCTAGAGCCAGGGTCGCTTCGCGACGACGGCTGCGACGCAATTCGAGAGGAAGTCGGTGATCGATCGACGAGTAGCGCTTCTTCGCGGGATCAATGTCGGTAAGGCGAAGCGCATCGCGATGGCGGACCTTCGACAGCTCTTCGAAGGCCTTGGGTATAGCAACGTTCGCACACTGCTGAACAGCGGAAACGTCGTCTTCACGGTGGTCAAGAAGAGTGGTGGCGACGATGGTGCTCGGATCGAGAAGGCAATCGCGGATCGGCTTGGCGTCGCGACAACGGTAACGGTGCTCATGGGAAAAGAGGTGGCGGAGGCAGTCCGCAAGAATCCGTTGAGCTCCGTCGCGGACAACCCTTCGCGCCTGCTGCTTATGGTCCTCCGAGACTCGAAGGCTGTGGCGCAGTTGAAGCCGCTGCTCAAGGGACGCTGGACGCCGGAGGCTTTGGCGCTTGGGAAACGCGTCGCGTACCTTTGGTGCGCGAACGGCATCATCGACAGCCGTCTCTGTGCCACGGCGAACCGCGTCGTCGGGGACGCAGGGACGGCACGAAACCTGGCCACGATGACGAAGCTCCTGGCCTTGATCGAAGGGTCGTAGTGAAGATTGCGGTGGACGAAGTGCCGCATAGTTCGCCGCTCCTACGGACGCGCCCGGGGGCGGTGGAGGTAGAATTTGGGTTGGATAAGGCGCGCCGTAGAGCGCCGTGGCGTTAGGCGGGCAAAAGGCTCGGCTCGAGCGCCTGGGGAAAAGCAATCGTGCCCTTCGAGTATCAACCGGTCCTGAAGGGGGAGCTTGTCGAACTTCGGCCGCTTCGCTCCGAAGACTATGATGCCCTCTACGCCGTAGCCTCCGATCCACTGATTTGGGAACAGCATCCTGTCAAGAACCGCCATGATTGGCGGAGCTTCCTGACGTTCTTTCGTGAATCCTTGGCATCCGGTGGTGCGCTGGCCGTGCGCGATGCCAAGACTCAGCGCGTGATTGGTGCGTCGCGCTTCCATGGTTGGGCCGAGCAGAGGAGTGAGGTCGAGATTGGGTGGACGTTCTTGGCCAGATCCCACTGGGGCGGCACATACAATCGGGAGGTGAAGGAGCTGATGCTGGAGCATGCCTTCAAGTTTGTGAACCGCGTTGTGTTTCTGGTCGGCGTTGAAAACGTGCGTTCGCAGCGGGCCGTAGAGAAGATCGGTGGCGTTCGAGTTGGGCGGCGTCCTGACGCGGGGGGCCAAGACAGCTATGTCTACGAAATCACGGCCTTAGGTTCTGGACAGCCCTGACCGCCCGTAGGTCCGGTCGCCCGGCCGCCTAACACGCGTTTGAAGCTGATGGGCGTGCTGGATAGCGCTAATATGAGCGCGCGGGTAGTACTGAGTAGGGTGGCAATTCGGGCGCTGAACGGGTCAGCGCCCGCAGCTCAAGCGCTGACCGTTAGGCAGCGGAGAGGTTCCAGTTGCCTCGGCAAGGAGGGAGATGCCTATGGAATGGCTGCAGCTCGCAAGTCAGGTTGTGATCGCCCTGGGACTGCTGAACGTGTGCGGGCAAGGCGACGGCGTGGCGCGGAGGCCAGGCCAACAACATGTCAGGCGAGCAGGGTTCGACTTCGTGGCCGCTCGAAGCTGCTCGGCGGAACACATCTCTCCGTGAAGGTGTTTCCCATCTTCTTCGGGTTTCTGCTTTCAAGTGGGGGATATATGTGGTTGCTCTCCTCTCTTGGTCTTGACTCAATTGCGCTGTGGTAGGCGCCAAGGAACTTGCTCCGCCTAACAACTTGCTGGAGCGGACACCGCCCCGGCTCGGGCTGATGGTTGCAGTAGACTGGCAGCACCGCTCAGCTCGCGACGTTGAGCGGCAACGAAAGTTCATCGGAGCTCCCTAGTGGCCGGCCATCTCGAAGGGTCCAAATCTCAGGTCAATCACTGGCTTCTTTCCGGAGATGCTTCCATCCGATGGCAGGCGCAGCGAGACCTCTTCGGGGCCAAGCCGGTGACCTGGCGCCAGGAACGAAAGAGAGTGGCGACCCATGGCTGGGGGGCCCGAATCCTTGCGCAGCAGGCCGTTGACGGCACTTGGGGCGGTGGTATCTACTCCCCCAAATGGACCTCCACCGCCTACTCATTGATCCTCCTCCGACGGCTCGGCCTCGAAAGAGACCACCCTGCAGCCTCCAAAGGCTGCAGGGTCTTGTTGGACCGTGGGGATTCCGACGATGGGGGAGTGGACCTTTCGGTGGGACTGAACCGCTCCGAGACGTGCATCACCGGGTTCGTCCTTGCCTTGGTTTCGTACTTTCGACTTGCCACGCCAAGAGTCGAGGAAATCCTCTCCTACCTCCTTCGTGAACAGATGCCTGACGGGGGTTGGAACTGCCTTCGGTACCGGGGGGCGACCCACAGCTCCTTCCATACGACCATTAATGTCCTCGAGGGGCTCAGGCTCTATGCAGAGGCAAAAGGGGAAAGGACACGGGAAGTGGAGGCCGCCGAACAGAGGGCCCGGGAGTTCTTTCTACGACATGCCCTCTATCGATCGCACC
>JAOTWK010000283.1 GCA_029862935.1 Gemmatimonadota bacterium
GTGACCCATCCCTCCACCGCGACCCGCGACATGTTGTCGTCGACGCGGACCAAATCGAACTGCTCGCCCGACCAACTTCCGGTCACCACCTCCCACGGGTATGAGGCCGGTTCGGTTTCGTGCACGATCAACGCTGCGGCGGCTCCCTGCCGGGCAGCCTCTTCGAACTTGTAGGTCCAGCGCCCGTAGTAGGTCATGGCGTTCCCGGTGAAGAGCGTGCTGTCTTGTGTCGCAAACCCGGGATCGTTCACGAGGATGAGCACCGTCTTACCCTTCACGTCTACGCCTTCGTAGTCGTTCCATCCATACTCCGGGGCGATGATCCCGTAGCCCACGAACACCATGTCTGACGCTCGCACGTCTACCCGTTCGACAACCCGCTTCGTCCAACCCATGAAATCGGGGCCGTAGCGAAGTTGGATCGTTCGTCCCCCGCCGGCCACCGACAGCGTCGCGGCCTTCGGGTCGGTGGTGATGGACACCAACGGCACGTCCTGGAAATACGAGTCCCCGTTGCCCGGTTGGAGCCCGAGCCTCGAGAACCCCTCTTGCAGGTAGGCAATCGTCCGCTCCTCACCGGGCGAGGACGGGCTGCGTCCTTCGAAGGAGTCGGCGGCGAGGATCTGGATATGCTGAGTGAGTTCGTCGATCGTGACTGCCGAGAATGCGAGACTGAGATCGTCGCCGCGGCCGCAGGCCGCCGTCCAGCACAGGGCCATCGCTGCAAGCCCGACCCATCCGACTGATCTTCCCTGGTGCACGTTTGCTCCTTTCCATTCGTTTTCTCAAGACCAACGACTCCCAGCACTCTGGAGTCGGGGTCGACGAGTCGCCTACGATACCGCCCTCCGGTCGGCGCCGCTAGGTTAGCCAGGTGATCGACACCTCCACCGCGCAGAGACTGCGGCGGTTTCGCCGCTCCTGGAATCCGCGATTCCTGTGGCCCGACATGACGGGAGAGCGCTTCGCGTCGGCCATGGCCGAATTGGCGCGAGTGACAGCGGCGCTGGTCGACCGACCGGCGAGCCGTGCATCGATCCATGACACCGCGGGGGATACCCGAGCGATCTCCATCGCGGCGTTTACCGCCGGCATCGGCCCCCTCCTCGGATACTGGATGGAGACGGGTCAGCTTACGGCCTCTGATGCCACGGCAGAGGCACTCGCCACTCATCTCGACCACGGCAGGCGACGGGCAAAGCGATTACAGAGCGAGCTCGATGTGCTGCTCAGACGGTTCGACAACGAAGGCGTGCCGGTCACGTTGTTGAAGGGCATGCACACGGCCTGGGTCTACTTCCCGGAGCCGGGCACACGCCCAGTGGCCGATATCGACCTGCTCATCAAACGGGATGCGCTGCCCGCGATCAACCGCGTCCTCGGCGGTCTGGGGTTCACGAGAGGGGGCCGAGTCCGAGAGCGCGAAACGTGGAGGGCCCCTGGGCCCCAAGTCCCGTTGTCCCTCGAGCTCACGCACTGCGACAATCCCTGGGAGGTCGATCTACACCTCACACTCGACCGCCGCATGGTGGGAGGGGTGACGGCGAGCCTCGGTCCCGTTCGGCCCAGCGATCTCCGTCAGTGGCAGGTTGGACCAGTCGATGTGCACGTGCTCGCGCAGCCGCTGCTCGCAGCGTACCTGGCGGTACATGTGTCAAACCACTTCGAGATGGCCTCCCTCCTCCGGCTCGTCGAGTTGGCGCAGATGCTCCGCGCCGACGTCCAGCGCGCGACGCTCGACTGGACGGCCTTGGCCCAACGACTCAACGATTCTGCCGCGACCGCCTTTGCGTTCCCGAGCTTGGAGTTGGTTGAGAGGCTCGTTCCCGGCACGCTCGATCCCGCGTTCCATGCACGCCTTCGGGAGCAGACACCACCAGCCGTTAAGCAATGCGTCGATCGCACGGACCCCGCGAGCGCGATGCAGCTCTTCCAACGCTCGGTCGAGGCAAAGCTCATGTGGCTCCCGAGCTGGCAGGCGCGCGCGCGTTGGTTCTTGCGACGGCTCTGGCCGCACGATGGGGACCACCTCCACTCACCAATGGAGGCATTTCGGATAACTCTGGAACGCGTCCGTCGGCTCGTTACGGGGCAGATGAAGTGGAAGCGGCCCAGCTGAGGCCAGCACGGCTCTCGGAGATCCAAGACTATGGGTAAGCCGACGTGGACGGTCAGGCCCTACCGCGATGGAGACGAGCGCGAGGCGGCGGCGCTAGCCAGTGAGGTGTTTCGCACCCTCCGCACACCAGCCGAGTATCGCTGGAAGCTGTTCGAATCCCCGTGTCCTGCGCCCGGAAGCATGGCGTGGTATGCCGAGTCGGAGGGCGCGCTCGTGGGGCAATTCGCCGGCACGCCCGTTCATCTCAAGATCGACGACCGCGTCGTCACCGCCGTTCACGGGTGCGACGTGCTCACCCGAGCGGACTTTCGCGGTCGCGGCGTTCTCGGTTCCGTCGGGAAGGCGGCCTTCGCGGATTGGAAGAGTGCCGGCGCTGACTGCTGTTACGGCCTCGAGAACGAGAACTGGGGTTCCCAACGGCGCAAGCTCGGTCTCGTGCCGCAGTTATGTCTCCACCTCTTCGTGCGACCGCTCGATCCGGGCCCGTGGCTCCGACGCCACGGCGTGCCGGCGCCGTTGGCCGACGCTGCACGACGCGTGTGGTCACGATTCATGATGCCTCGGTCACGCGCTCGTGAAGAAGTCACCGTGGATCCCGTTGACGTCCCGGGCGAGGAGTTCGACCAACTCTGGACCGACCTCTCGGCACACTACCCGGTCACCGTGGTGCGAAACCGTTCCTGGGTGACCTACAGATACGCGAAATCGTCGGGACGACCGTACCGGCTCGCACTAGCGCGACGTGAAGGGCACCCTGTGGGGTACGTCGCGTATCGAGCGCCGAGAGCACCAGGCGGACTCGCGCAACTCGCCGACCTGTTCACCCACCCCGCGGACCACGGTGCCCGCCGCGATCTCATGACGTCCGCACTCACGGAACTCCAAGCGACGGGCGCTTCGGCCATGCAGGCGCATATCCCGGAGCAACTCTCCCTCACTGCGACCCTGGACGAGCTCGGCTTCCTGCGACGCCGGCGGTCCTACACCGCGGTCGTGATCCCTCTCGCCCGCACCGAGGTGCGCCCGGCATTCGGGGTTCCGTCCAGCTGGTTCATGATGCCCGGCGATTCCGACATCGTCTGATGGTGCACGGCCGACGAATCATCCGCCGGACCGTTGCGGCGGTGCGGTACGGCACCAGCTTCCCGCTGGAGTACGGATGGAAGGGACTCCTCCGCGGTACCCGGTGGCACTGGGGGGTGCGCCCACGCAGGCAGCCTGACTGGCAAAACGAGCGCCACGTTGCCATCGTGGCCCCCCACCCGGACGACGAGACGTTGGGCGCGGGTGGCGCAATCCTCCTGCACCGACGATCCGGTGCCGAGGTTCAGGTGATCGTGGTGACGGACGGGGGAGGCGCCCGCCCGCCGGGCAGCGACACCGCGATGTACGCCGCTATGCGTGCCGCGGAGCTGAGGAATGCGATGGCGCAGCTCGGGGTTGGCTTGGTGACATCACTGCGCTACCCCGAGCGAACGGGCAACCAGCAAGATGTTCGGGACCGCCTTGCGCCGTTGATCGACTCTGCGCAGATCGTCTACGCTCCCTCGTGTGTGGATTTCCATCCTGACCATCTGTGGGTTGCGCAGGCCGTTGCTGCAGTCATCAGGCCGGACCAGGTCGTCCGCGCCTACGAACTGGGCGTGCCGCTGACCCCGATCCTCGCGAACTGCGTCCTCGACACCGCAGCCGTGGCCGATGCCAAGCGGGCAGCGCTCGCATGTTTTGCGACGCAAACCATGACCATGGCCCCGCTGCATCGTGGTGCGCGCTATCGTTCGGCCCTGTACGGCCATACACATTGCGAGGTCTTCTGGGAGCTGTCCGGACGCGCCTACCGGGCCCTCATGCAAACCCATGCTTGGGGCTTCGAGGACACGCCTTTTCGCGGAATTCGCCGTCATCCGCTGACGGATCCATGGGCCTTCTTCCTGGGCACCCGTGCTCGACGTCGGCTGCGACGGGCCTCCGAGATGCTCCTGCCTCAGCCGGTGCGAGGCGCGAGTGACTCGCCGTAGAGCACCTCGAATCGCGCGCACGTCCAGTCGGCGTTCTCCCGCATGGCCACCCGCTGCGCGGAGCGCGCAAGCTGCAGCCTCCGCGCGTCATCGTCCAACACGCCCCCAATGGCATCGGCCAAGGCCCGCGCGTCCCCCACGTCCACGACGATCGCCCCGTGAGGCGCCAGCTCTTTCAGGTGTCCCACAGCCGTTCCCACGGTCGGAACACCTGCGATAGCTGCCTCGAGCACCGCCACCGGCCCGGCTTCGTGACGCGACGACATCACCATGAGATCGGCCGCGCTGACCACAGGACGTAGACAATGCTGCGGCAGGAAGCCATGGAACGTCACTCGTCCTCTGAGACCCAGACGATCGGCGAGGCGCTGCACGGAGCCTCCCAGAGTATCCTCGCCCACAACATCGAGATGGAACTCCCTACCAGTGCTCGCGAGCCGCGCAGCGGCGTGCATCAGCGTTTCCTGGCTCTTCACAGGGTTGAGGCTGCCCACGTGAACCAGACGCGCCGGCCGGTCGCGCGGCCGCGGCCGCGGCGGCATGACCGTCCAGAAGGCCGTGTCCACACCCAGAGGAACCCGCTCCGCTTCAGCGCCGTGGGATCGCACTAGCTCGAGCATGGGGGTGCTGGCGGCCGTCACTCGGTCGGCCCATCGAACGACCGTCCCTGCGATCCACCTCGACAACGCTGACCCCGCCCCGCCATAGCGGATCTCCGGCAGCCACACCAACTCGCCGCCCGACACGTGCACGAGCACCGGGCGACGACATAGCCGACCGGCCACGATGGCAACCTCACCCGGTCCCCGGACCCAGAGGGCGTGGAAGACGTCGAACGGTGTCGATCGATGGAGGCGCAGCAGCGTTTGGACGGCCCGCCGGCGCCAAGACCTCGTTCCCACGTTATGGACGGTTGCACTACCCCGCGGCCAGGAGGCCGGATGCGATTCTTGGCGCAGAGTCACGACCTGGACGTCGTGT
>JAOTWK010000284.1 GCA_029862935.1 Gemmatimonadota bacterium
TCCTCTGCGGATACCCCATCTGGCAGCACGCGAATAAGATTCACAGCATGCGCCAGCTCGGGATCATGGAACGAGCGAATCAGTTCCACCGCCACGGACTCGCGTCGCTGTGCCCGAAACTCGCGTATTTGGACAACGGCAAATACCGCGCCGCCGACAATGGTCAGCGTGCCTAGGATCTCGGCGATGTTCGCGAGCGTTGCTAGATCTTCCACGCGGTCCTTGTGCGGCCCAACCGACCGGCCGTTCAGCTGCCGATCCCACTCAACGGTACAGGCACCAGCATACCACGGGGCCCCGCTGCGCCGGAACGCTGGTGCGTTGGCCGGTGAGCTGACCCGGCCTGTGAGACCGCAGCGCGTGCGTGT
The DNA here is from genome assembly GCA_029862935.1 of Gemmatimonadota bacterium. Next base: position 369 of record JAOTWK010000284.1, read on the forward strand.
AAGGATGACTCGAACGAATGCTCGAATTTCGGAACAAGATGGGTGAAGCTGGCCTCGAAGCAGGTATTGGCTGAAAGGCGTGATGACGCGCGTCAGGAGGAAGGCGTATGGCACTGGGAAAGGGAACGATTGTGCTTTGCGTGTGCGTACTTACAACAGCGATGGCTGCCGCTGGTGAAAACTGGGGGAATGGAGGGCAAAGGCCAGCCCACGCAATCTCAGCTGCAAACGGAGCGTTTGGCCTGGTCGGGTTCAGTGAGAGGACGATTCAGGGAGATGTCGGGCTGTTTGCGCTGCATGGTCTGTGCCAGGAGAGCTTCGGGCGAGTGAGTCGTACATGCACCATGAAGGAAGTGCAGCGAAGTGTGCGAATACCGAATCTGCCAGATGTGTCGGCTTGGGTGAACAGCGAAGCCTACGAGAGCGTGAGCACGGGCCGTTTTGCTGACTGCGCTGGCTGGGTTGGATCTACGTCAACGGGCGATGAAGGTGTGGGTACCGTAGTCGACTCGCTCGGTCGCTTCGAGCGGGCTAGCTGCCTTGAAGGTCACCCCGTTGCATGTTGCTCCGCGGGGCGATGAGGAAGTTGTGATCAAGTTTCTTGCTGCGGCCTAACGGATCAAGCGCAGCGCCTTGTTAGGCCGCCTCGTTCGCAGGTGGACGGGCGGGCGGCCCCGGAGGGGAAATGCGCCACGGAAAGATCATTGGCACTTCGCGTTGGTATTGGATGTAGGGATCGCCGAACTGGTAGACCAGGTCGCGTTCCTCGAGGAAAGTGGCGAGAACAACCCAAACGGTCCAGAGGATGTTGAATAGAAGTCGATCCGGGGTGATGGCAGGACAGGACCAGAAGAGTACGAGGGCGAAGAAGTAGAGCGGATGGCGTACCCAGCGGTACGGCCCTTTGACAACAAAGGGATGTTGCCGAGTTTGACTGTTACGCAGAAGAGCAACGACGCGTCTGATACCGAACGTATCGAATGATCCGAGGGCGCGAACGCCCCAGGCGAACCCTGCGATGGCCAAGATAAAGAGAATGCGCATCAACCAGGCTGGGGCACCATCGAGTTGGCCGATTGGTTCGCCGGCCCGCTGCCACAAGATGAGGCAAAGAGTAAGGGTAGAGGCAGAGGCGATTGTGAAGATGAGGCCATGAAACGGATCTGAAACAAACGGTTCGAGACGTTGTCGAAACGAGCGCCGAACCATGCCGCTGTGTTGAAGGAAGAAGGCTGCGCTGAGTAGCGCATCCCAGGCGAGTGCAGTGGTAGAGCCGAGGCCGAGCTGGAAGAAGTGGAAATTGCCCAGGAACAGAAAGGAGACAAGTAGAAGGAGAGAAGCCGAGCCCAGCACAGAAGCGAGGACCACCGCGAGGTACGCCGCTAATCGCGCGAGAGGTTTCATGAGAGATTCAGAAGGCGTTCTTGATGGACCGGGCGCTCAGCTGCGCCAAGGGCGCCGACTGCCGGCGCCTGGCCACCTCAGCCTGCCGCTAGACTGTACCACGATCGATTGGAACGCGGCCCCTGACGTCAGCTGCTGCGCCTTGTTAGGCAACAGACATCTCGCGCAAACTCTTCGGCCACTTCACGCGCCCTGCGGGTCGCCTCTTCGACCATCTCTGGCTTGATCGCATTCAGGCCGCTGAATAGGAACTATGCGCTCTGCTGGTAGCCGGCCTGTGAGAGCACGATACCTGCCTTGCCGAGCATAAGGAGGTCTCTTGTGGCCGCCCGGACACCGGCCGGATTCTCGGTGTATATGGTGACGGTCTGGGTCGCCGAGTAGCGAAACTGGATCGTCGCAGGGTCATAGTTCCCGATCGCCTGCTTGTCGTTGACCGCTGGGGCGTTGATCGTGATCTCGCCGTCTTGGAACCCCGCCATTGCGACGCACAAAGCGGCGCCGAGAACGATGGATTCCGCAAGACGGCTGCGCTCCATGCTCACTCCTGATTCGTGCAGTGGCTGCTGCACAACGGGGAGACCATTCAGCTGCCGGCCCCACGAGAAGATAGAGGCACCAGCATACCACGGGGCCTCGCTACGCAGGACCGCCCCTGCGTTGGCGGGTCGGCTGCAACGGCTTGTTGGACAGCGGACCTCCCGATTTCATCGAGCGAGAGGCCAAGAGATGCCGCAGTGAGCTGTCCGCGTAGGCATTGAAAGGCTGAGTGCGGTCATGGAGTGAAGAACGCGCAAGAAAGATTGCGAAAGACCAGGGGCTGCCCGCTGTCGTCGAGGCCGCGGAACCGGCCGAGATACCGATCAGTATCCACGGGCCTATTGGTGTGTACCCGGAGCAAGAACTGCTCGCCCTGCCAGACAGCGTGGCGAGGTGTTGCCGAGAAGCGAAGATCTTCCCGAGAGAGTTGGGTGTTGTCCGCAAGGTAAACGATTCCCACCAAGATAGACCCAGGGAAAGGACCGGAATCGATTGCCAAGACCGCCAACTCGTCTGTCTCGTTGAAGCACTGGGCCTGCAGTGAGATTTCGCGTGCGGGAGATGGAGTAGCCGAAGCACTGGCCAAGATGAGAACAAAGAAGGAGGCAAGCGTCCTATTCATCTGCAATCCTCCGTCCGCCGCCCAACCGACCATCCGTTCAGCTGCCGGCCCCACTTGAGGGTACAGGAATCAGCGTACGATAGGGCACCGCTAGGCCAGAACGCTGATGCGTTGGCTGGGCAGCTGCAACGGCGTGTTAGGCGGAAGCCCGCGGTAAACGCTAGCTTAGTCAACGTACTCTCGCGGCATTATGGGGAGTCGAGTATGGAATCTGCAAGACGATTTCTTGAATACGCAACCGCGTTTGAGCAGACCTTCGCGGACGACAACTGGGTAAGACTTGAGGCCTATTTTACTCCAGACGCGATATACGCCGTGACCGGAGAGGCGCCCCTGGGCGGGCGGTGGAAAGGAAGGAATCAGCTGCTTAGGCACCTGCGGGAAAGCGTGAATGAACTGGATCGAAAGTTTGACGAGCGTCGTGTTGAGCCCGTGGGTGTACCGAAGATCGAAGAAGAGGCGTTCGAGATGGGTTGGCGTGGGATCTACAAGAAGGCCGGATGCCCAGATCTCGTGTTCGAAGGGACGGAGCGAGCGACGTTCAAAGGGGAGCGCATCCTTCTACTTGAGGACACCCTGGAACATGGCGCCGACCAGCGGATACGGGACTACATGGAACGTTATTTCGAATGATGCGCGCAGCCGCCTAACAAACGGATCACCCGTTCAGCTGCAACGGCTTGTTAGGCGGCGCCCTCTCGACGGATGCAATTGCCCCAAAATTGGCCGGAACACCTGGCTAGTGGAGCTCCGAAGGCCCGGATTTCGAAACCAGCAAGCCGGTGGCATAGGTAGCCCCGAAGATCAGAACGAAGGGGACCCACGTACCCAGTAAGCTCGTAAACATTGAGTAGTTCCCTTCGATAAGAGGAGCAACCACGAGAGCGTCTAGGGTAATGACCGTCAGGACAAAGCAAGCGGCCGTTACAAGGGGGGAAGTGAGGCTAAACGCCCGAAAGTAGGCGGCGGAAATGAGCGAGAAGCCAAAGGGGGCCGCTACAGCGTGGACGATCAGGACTACGTTGATTGCAAGAAACTGTTGCCCAATGACCATGACAACTCCGCACCAAGCCCACCCGATGAGGGCATGGGCAAAGACGATAACGAGCTTCCCGACTCGGCGAGATGCATGCGCCATTGAGCAGATCAGAATAACTCGCAGCGCCGCCTAACGGTCAGCATCAGCGGCGGCGCGAAGTGCCGTCCGCTGCATGCTGTTGTTAGGCCACTCCCGATTCAAGCGATGAACCTTTGCTCACGAGCACGATCTTCCCGATCACGCCTCCCTTCCCGAGCACCTCCTGCGCCTGCCTTGCCTCGGCGAGAGGAAGTCGCTGCGCGATCAGAGGTTTGATCTGCTTCTGATGAAGGAGATCGAGCAAGACGATCAAGTCCTCTCGAAACCATGCCGGCTTCAGCCGTTTGAGGGTCTGGATGCTATAGGGGACCACCCGCTTCCGGCCAGGAAGAATCCAGCCGCCGGCGATGTATAAGCCGAAGATGGCGGTCCCACGAAAGCGTTGACGACGACCTGGACGACAGGAGGCCAATCCCTCTCCACGTATCGAGGTAATGAGGCCGTAGCCTACGACGCTGCCGCCAGCACGGAGCGCCTTTCGGGAATGCCAAAGGTGGGAGCCACCGATGGGGTCGAAGACTACATCCACTCCCTCGCCCGTGAGGCGTCGGATTTCCCTCACGAAGTCCTGAGTGCTGTAGTCGATCGGGACGCCGCCCAAGTCGCTAACGGCCTGTGACCCTCGCGACGAGCACGTACCGTACATCTCCAGCCCCGCGAGGCGCCCAAGCTGCAGGAGCGCGGTGCCAACGCCCCCGGACGCGCCGTGAATCAGCGCGCGCTGGCCGGGCTTCACATGAACGGAACGATGCATCATCTGGTACGCCGTGATGTAGTTCAGCACGACGCTGACAGCCTCGGCGGCGTCCAGCCCGGATGGCACCGGAACCAGCTCTCCGTGGGGCAGGCAGACGAACTCCGCGTACGCACCATGGATCGGCATCGCGGCAACCATCTGTCCCCGTTCGATTCCGGAGACACGCTCGCCGACCCGATCCACCACGCCGACCAGATCCCACCCAGGGGTGAAGGGCACCGGGGGCGTTTCGGGATGGGTGCCCTCGCGCGCCATGATGTGGGGCAA
>JAOTWK010000285.1 GCA_029862935.1 Gemmatimonadota bacterium
GCGGTGCCGGAGGCTTACAATCGGATCCAGAACCGTTCCTACCGTGTTCGAAAGGGGTCTGCCGTCGAGCACGGAGCGCGGCGTCCGAATCCCATGGCCGCGTCCAAGAAAGCGTGCGCGGTCGGTCTCGTACTGCAACTTGCCGACCGTCTCCCCCTCGACCGCGGCCAGATGGGCGAGCCAGACCTGGGGCTCTACCGCCGAACGAGGGCGCCGTGTAGCCAGCAAAGTCCCGAGCGTCGGAACGAACTCCGTCTCTACGAACAGGTTCGAGAACGCGGGGTGGGCCTCGTCCGCGCCCTGCGGAGCCAGCACGACCTCGGCATAGGACGTGACATCGATCTCACGGTCATGGTTCTCGAGATTGGTCACCGTCAGCCGGCGAAGCTCGGCATCATCCTCGGGAGAAACCACGATCTCCAGGGCGATCGAGAGGGAAGGGTGCCGCTGCATGATCTTGGCCCGGTCTTCGGAATAGACGACGTCGTAGGCATCCGGTTGGGTTCCGCTGGGCTGGAATCCAGCGGACCAGACGTCACCGGTCCCCGCGTCCCGCAAGAAGAGGAACGATCCCCAGCAGTCACGCGTCGTGTCCTCCCGCCAGCGAGTGACGGCAAGTTCGCCCCACTGGCTGAACCCGGAGCCCGCCGCCGTCACCATGACCGTGTAGCGGCCGTTGGAAAGGAGATGGGTGCGCGGCGTGATGTCGTGCGGCGATTCGAATCGCCGCAGGGTCGCAGGAACGAGTTCGCGCACGAGGGCGGCCTCGCGCACCTCCTCGCTCCGGGGGCGAGCTACGGCCACCGCGCGCGGCGTCCGCTCCTGGAGCAGGAGCTCTGCCGCCTGGACCAAGGGATGGGCGTGAAAACGCCTCGGGGACAGACCGTCGTGAACCACGTTACCCAGGGCAACGAGTGTCATCCCCTGATGGTGGGCCATGTATGCCCGGACCACGGCCACCCGGGTCCGCTCCGGTAACCTCGAGGGGGTGTAGTCGAGGGCTTCATAGAACCCGTAGGCGCCTCGGGCACCGGCTCGCTCGAGGCGGGTGAAGTTGTCCAGGGCCGCCTTGGGATCCACCATGGCCGCCAGCGCGGTGGCATAGGGAGCCACCACGACGTCCTCGAACAGGCCTCGCTTGAGCCCCAGGCCGGGCACGCCAAAATCCGAGTACTGATACGTGAGCTGCATGTCGCGGACGTTGTAGGCCGATTCCGAGACCCCCCACGGGACCCTCCGCTCCGCGCCGTATCGGATCTGGCGCCCTACAACGAGCCGACAGGTGAGATCCAGGAGGCTATGGGCGGGCTGCCGCATCACAAGGAGCGGCATCAGGTATTCGAACATCGACCCCGACCAGGAGACGAGGGCCGCACCACCCCCCACCGGCGTGAGAGACCGGCCGAGGAGGAACCAGTGTCGGGGTGAAACGTCTCCCTTGGCGATGGCTACGAAACTCGCCAATCTGGCCTCCGAGGCCAGCAAGTCGTAGCTGCTGGGATCGAGCGTGCCATCGGCGACGCGGTAGCCGATGGAGAACAGCCTGAGCGAGGAGTCGTAGAGGAACCGGAAGTCCATGGCCTGGACCATCCCTTCGGCGAGCAGTGCGAGAGCGGCGAGACGGTGGCCAAGGGTCGTCGCCGCATCGGGCGAGGTCGTCTCGAGATCGCGGACGTGGCTCCGGACGGAGTCCCGAACCGCCCTGGCCCAGGTCAGGACCTCGGACCCGGAACCGTCCTCGCCGTCGCTCGAGAGCGTGCGGGCGATGTCCAGAAGATTCTCCGCCTGGACCTCCAACTCCTCGAGCCGTTCGACCCATTCCGGGAGGCAGGTCGGGGGGTCGTCGAGAACGGCCGACATCGCCGCCACGGCTTCGCGCAGCTGCACCGCCGTGCCCATTTGCATGCGGTGGGGATGCTCGGCCTTCTCCACGGAATCGAGAGCCAACCGGAGAGCGTCGCGGACTCCCTCCAGGATCTCCGGGCCGAAGGGGGGGCAATGTATGAACTCGCGGCACGCTTGAGCCAGGGCGATCAGGTGTCCGGCCAGATTGCCGCTGTCCACAGTGGAAACGTACACGGGCTCCAACGGCCGGAGGTCCCGGGTGTCGTACCAGTTGCAGAAGTGGCCTCGGACGCGGCGCAGTCTGGCCATGGTCTCCAGCGTGGCTTCGAGCCGTTCCGTCGTCTCCAGAATCCCAATCCAACCGAAGTCGCGGGCGACTATCGTGCTCAGGAGATACAGACCCAGATTCGTCGGCGAGGTGCGGTGGGCTTCGGCAGGCTCAGGGTCTTCCTGAAAGTTGTCCGGCGGGAGGGCATGCTCTTCCCTGTCCACAAACGTCTCGAAAAAGCGCCAGGTCCGGCGGCCAATGAGCCGCAGGGAGCGCGTCTCCTGGGCGGAGAGAATCTGTGACTTCGCGATCTTTGCCGGGACGCTCATCCACCACGCGAGGACGGGCGCCAGCACCCAGAGGAGAACGAGCGGCGCGGCCGCGAGCCAGGCTCCGGGCTTGAGGACAAGGAAGAGGAAGCCGGCACCGACAGCGAGGATCACGCCCCAGCGAAGGTGCCAGTAGAAGATCCGGAGCCTCAGGTCGGCCCCGTAGTCCGCCTGCGCAGCCGTTACCCACTCGAGGAAGTTTCGTTTCGTGACGTAGAGACGCCAGAGCGTGCGCGCCACGGCATCCACCATGAGCCAGGTCTGGTGGGCCAGCATGGCGATGGCCAAGAGCGTTTGCGACAGGGCCACGAAGATGTCGCGCCCAACGGCGCGCAGGTGGCTTCGCTTGGAGATTCCCCATCGCCGGGGAAGGAGGCCGTCGAGAACCGGGATGACGGTCGGCACGGCGACGGATCCAACGAGCAGGCCGGTCCACAAAAGCGGCGGGACAGCGGGTAGGATCCAGCCGGCCACCACTACCAGAAACGAGAAAGGGGCGACGAGACTTCGGCGGAGATTGTCCACCATTTTCCATCGGCCCAGGGTCGGGATGCGAACCCTCTGCCTCCGCCCTGCCGCGTCGCGCGCGTGGCCCAGGATCCATGGTAGGAGCTGCCAATCGCCGCGCACCCATCGATGATGGCGGCGGGCGGCCACCTGGTAGTTGGTGGGGAATTCCTCGAAAAGATCTATATCGGTCGCCAACCCGGCGCGCGCGAACAGGCCTTCGAACAAGTCGTGGCTGAGGAGCGCGTTCTCCGGCACCGTTCCCTCGAGCGCCGCCTCCAATGCATCGACATCGTAAATCCCCTTGCCTGTGAAGGACCCCTCTCCGAATAGATCCTGATACACATCGGAGACCGCCGCCGCGTACGGGTCCACCCCTCCGGGGCCCGAGACGATCCACTGGTAGACCGTGCTTGCCGGACCTGTCGGCAAGCACGGCGTGATCCGGGGTTGTAGGACCGCGTAGCCCTCGACGACACGTCCCTTCCGAGGGTCGAAGCGCGGTCGGTTCAACGGGTGCGCCGCGGCCCCGACAAGGCGGTAGGCAGTCGCCTTGGGAAGCCGGGTGTCGGCATCGAGGGTGATGACGTAGCGGACCCCCTGGGGCACCGTGGGCGGCTGTCCGCAGACCGGAATGAACGTGGTGTCCTTGGCGCCGCGAAGAAACCGGTTCAGCTCGCGGAGCTTGCCTCGCTTCCTTTCCCAGCCGATCCACCTGCCTTCCTTCTCGTTCCAGAGACGCCGACGATGCAATAAGAAAAAACGGCTCCCGGCTCCAGTTGGACTCTCGTATTTCCGGTTGAGGCCAGCGATGCCGTCGGCCAGCGCTGTGAGGAGATCCTCGTCGCCGGGCATGTGCTCGCTGGGCGCGTCCGCCCAGTCGCTCAGGAGGGCAAAGTGGAGATGGCCTTCGTGATTTGCCAGGAAGTGCACCTCGAGCCGCTCGACCTGCTCTTCGATGTCGTCGTGGCTCGTGAGCAGCATCGGCACGACGACCAGGGTTCTAAGCTCCGCAGGCACGCCCCGGGCCAGCTCGAGCTTGGGGAGCAACCTGGGTTGAACGAGAATCGGAACCAGGCGATGGACGAGGGACACCGCGATCTCTGAGGCGGGCACCAGACCCAGGATGCCCAGCAGGACGAGGACCGAGAGGCCTGCCCCGACCGTCCATGTGTAGAACAGCAAGGCGGAGAGCAAGAGGGTGGTGAGGCAAGCAATCGTTCCCAGGTATCCGGCGGTCGCATGGGTGCGACTGAAGCGGCGGAGTCGGATTCGCAACGGAACGCGAAACCCTAGACACTTCTCGAAAGCCCGTCTGCCTCGGGAGAGGAGGTAGTACCCGGGATCCTCCTCGGCACGCTCGGGAACACCGGGAAGCCCCGGCTCGCTATCCCGAGAGTCGGCCTCCGCCCCGGCGCCGGCCGCTTGCGCGTTCCCCCGGGCTGCGTTCCCGGCCAGGAGCACACTTTCTCGCGCCACCTCGATCTCCGATCGCCCCGAACCCCGGGAGAGCAACTCGATCTGGGCTCGGTACTCGTCCCGCGTCCTGAAATCGGAGGCCGCGAACCCGGGCGCGGCGCGGAGGACTTCGTCCACCAGACTGACGCCCTCGAAAAACTCGAGCCAGTCGATGGAGGACATCCAACGCATGCTGGTGATGATGTTGCGCACGGTGACGTTTGCCGCGGTTTGGGCATGGTGTTCCTGAGTAACCACTCCATCGGCCGTCCTCCCCTGGGCACTCAGCTTCTCGTCGAGCCAGACCAGGGCCGGCATGATCGAAGGTCGCTGGTCACGAAGCCGCTGGACGAGCTGCACGGCGAACGGGCGGCGCAGCGGGGCGTCAGCCAAACGCCCCAGAACAGCCTTCGCGTGCTCGGCCGGCCGACCACTCAGGCCCAGCAGGCGGTCCGCCAACTCGTCGGCCTGGGCTCGTGCCTGCCGGGAGCGGACGATCAGCTGCGCCAGCCGCCGCAGATTCTCCACCAGGGCGACGCGGAGGTGAATGGGGACCGCCCAGAGCTCCCCGATGGTGAGCGGCTGGACGCGCTGGTAGGCGCTGACGAATCGCTGCAGCGTCTCCAGTTCGAACCGGCTGTCGGTATGGGCCACGTACGCCCAGACCAGCCCATAGACGCGCGGGT
>JAOTWK010000286.1 GCA_029862935.1 Gemmatimonadota bacterium
AGAGTGCCATCGACGGGTGTCTGGATGCTCGTCCACTTGCACGTGACCCTGATCCTCACAGTAGGTCGATGTTACGTATTCAGGTGACGTGGTAGGTTCAGCATTCACCCTTGTTAGGCGGCAGCGTCAAGGAGGGATCGACCGTTGATATCAGCCCGGCCCCACTCCGCCGGGCCCTCCCGTGGGTCACGTGCGCACACTCCTTCACTGTCGCTTCAGGATGGGCGAGTGTCAGGATGGGCGCTCGTACTGGGAACCCTCGACAACGACCAGCGATCGCCCGGTTCACGGATGTACCTTCGGACCACGTAGCCCCAGGGGACGGCAAGGGAGATGATCACGAGTCCAAAGACATTGGCGAACCAGGTCTCGCCGAATGCACCTTCAAGGCCGCCCGCACTCCTTAGCGGAAGGCCTACTAGAATCACCCACGTCGCTTTCCAGACCAACTCGAAGAACAAGAGCGGCAGCATCTTCAGCGGGTAGCGGAGACCGATCAGCGCAAGCAACGCCACCGTGCTGAGGAGACACCACGTAACGCCGCGAAAGTGCTCGGCTGTCTCGGGCGAATCCATGAGAAGCGGCCAGATCATCGTCCCCACACCGACAACGATAAGTAGGTAGGTGGCGCGGAGAACGTAGAGCCTCCAGATCGAAACCTCGCTCACTAAGCCCTCCCTGGGTCAAGGCAGACCAGCACACGCTAGAGCACTCCTTCTACGAGACAGGAGGATAAGCTGTTTCAAGTCGGCGCCCTGACGAACGACGCGAATCACGGCGGCGAGCGACGCAACCAAGAAACCAGGTGCTAGCCTCGTGCGGCCGAACGTCCCTGCGTTTGAGCCGCCGGCGCCCGCCCACCGGGCGGGCGTATCACCAGCCGGTCAATCGTAGCTACCCTGGTGGCCCTATTAACACCAGCGGACCGCGCCGGCCAGACTCCTGACACCTGGTAGCCAGTGCGCCTTTGCCATGTTACGTCGGGTCTGGCGCTGGCGCGGCGACTCCCTTGATCAGAAACCAAAACGCGAGCGTGATTTCGAACGCCGCCATCGGCAGCCACATGAGCCACGTGGCCACTGACGACCACCCCCCGGCGTCCGCGACCACTTCCCCACGCTGGAGGAGCAGCAGCACGACGAGGAGGACCGACGCGGCCACACCGAACTGGGCGAGCGCGACGGGGATCATCCGGCCGCGGAGCAGGAGCCAGGCGAAGAGCGTACTGCCGATCGCGAAGAAGATCTCGCCTTGCACGCCAGGAATGCCCTCGACGATGCGGCAGGTCAGGCCGAGCAGGGCGAGATCCGGATCCTGCACGCGCGTGATAGCATAGAGGGTCACACCTAGGAGTAGGGCACAAAGCGAGGTGAGCACGGAAAGGACACTCGTCGCAGCCGCCTCGTCTCCCAGAATCAGGCTCGTGATGCCCGCCGCAATGTAAAAGAGGAATGTGAAGCCCGCGAGTCGTGCGTTCGTCGTGCGAGTCATATGTGCCCCGGGTGCCATGAGGTTCCGCGTTCGGCCCAGCGTCCGGCCTGCTGGCGGCGCCGATGGTGACGGCCGGCGAGTCCCTACGCGAGAGGGACGCTACGGGTTTCGGTCGGCCGAATGCCAGAAGCTGCGGTCTGTAGCGGCCACAATCAAGACAAACCCGTTCCGCCCGGCGTGGCCGCCGCGGGCCCTCAGCTTCATGGGCGGGTTAGCCAGCTGCATCGCGTGGCGGGCTCAGGATCGGTGGCCCGACGATTGCGAAACCCGTGGCTGCGAGAAGGAGCCCGATGAGTTGCGGACCTACTGTCAGGAGGAGATTTCCCGCCGCCACATGGGTGGCGTCGATGACCAGAACAGGCACCCCGTAGGCGATGATCGGGCAACAGTACGCCCAGATACCCCACCGCTCACCGCGGCGAATTGCGACTAGGGCTATCAACGTCATTAGAACCGCAACGCTGAGGTTGGCAAGTGCACCGGCCACCAAGTGGCGCCCGGTGCGATCAGATAGGCTAGCGCCTTCGGCAATGAACCAAGATGCTGGAAGGAGCCCGATGGCAGCGAGCGAGAGGATGAGTGAGCCGATTCGGAGGCGGTAGTTCCTGGTCACAGCAACGAAGCCTCATCAGAGTGGATGGTATTGCCGCTACCTAACGTTTGAGTCTAAGCCGCCTGCGCAGGCTGGTGAAGCCGGCCGTAGCAGGGCGGCTGCAGCGTAGGGTTAGGCCGCCTTTAGAGCCACCGTCGAACGCGGGACATGTACTGCGTAAACTCGGAGCCGAACTTTTCGAGCAAGGCGCGCTCCTCGGGCTTGATGTGGTACCGAGTCATGTATGCAATGAAGGCAGGCAAGAGCAAGGCTGCGCCAGCATTTGACAAGTACACGGCCCAGCCTGCAAGTGCCAGAAGAAAGCCGAGGTACATGGGATTGCGTGAGACGCGATAGACGCCGCTAGACACAACAGACGTGGACGCGCTTGGGGTAAGCGGATTGACCGTGGTGCGCTTGTCACGAAAGGCGATAACTCCGGCGAACGCAAGTGCCCCACCTACCGCGACAAGCGCCAGCGCGATGGCGGAGCTTCCGGCCAGCGTGAATGAAAGCCCCGGTGCAGAGTAGGCCACACCAAACATGGCACCGGCAATGACAAGCCAAACGAGCAGTGGCGGGACCTTTAGCTCAAGCCACTGCATGCCGGGTGTGCGGTGTAGCCTGAGTTAGGCGGCAGCACGAATGCGCCCGCTCTTGAGCAACCATGCTAAGTACGCCGCTGCAGTAACGTCGAACGCAAGACAGAACGCCGGCCACCAATGTGGCACGCCTGGATTGGAAATGATGGCGGCATGGGTGAGATCGAAAATGCCGTGCACCGCTAGTGCAGCCGCCGCGACCCAGAGTGACCACCTGAGACCAGTTACTGCGAGTGCGAGGAAGACCGCGCCGACCAGCGACTCAAGAACGAATGCATGTGTGGAAGCGCCCATGACAGCGAAGAGCGCATAGTAGGACGCGATCACAATCGTCACGACTGGATAGAAGGCTCGGTCGCGATCTAGACCGACGCCAGTGCCTAACAACAGTCCCACCGAGAGTGCGAGTAACGCTCCGACGAGTAACGCCACGATACGCCTCGCTGAGTGTGTTGCGGCCTAACGATCGCGTTCAGCCGCACGCGAGGGCAGCGACGTGTGTCGGCTGCAACGTGGCGTTAGCTTTTGCTGTCCGGCTCCACGGTGATGACGATTTTCCCTTTGGCGCGCCCTTCTCCAAGATACCGCAGCGCTTCCGGGACGTCGCTCAACAGATACCGCCTGTCAATCGGCACGATAATCTTGCCGCACATACACAGTTCCGTGATGAATTCCAGGTCTTCTCGACTGCGCCGAACTATCAGGAGACCTACCTGCTTGTCTGAAGTTCTTCGAAGCCAACGTCCGAAGAGGAGAATCTGGAGGAAGGTGGCGGCGGAACCTCCAACTGCGTGATAACCTCCATTAGGTTTCAGTGCGCGGGCGTAGGCGAAGACCGAGCGATAGGCCATCAGGTCGAGTACCAGGTCGTACTGTCTTCCGTTCCGAGTGAAGTTTTCGCGGCTGTAATCAATCACGTGGTCTGCACCCAGCGAGCGCATGAAGTCCAGCTTGCCGCTGTTATCCACTCCGGTCACCTCCGCGCCGTATAGTTTCGCAAGCTGGATGGCGAATGAACCTGCCCCGCCTCCGGCGCCGTTGATCAGAACGCTCTGTCCTAGGTGAACTCTATCGCGCAGACCCTGCAGGGCAATCACTCCCGCCTGCGGGATAGCTGCGGCCTGCTCGAACGTCAGGCCGGCGGGTCTCAGCGTCCAGATCTTTCCACGCGTGCAGACGTACTCGGCGAAACCACCGCAATAGCCTGTCATTTCTCCGAAGACTTCATCACCCGGTTTGAATTGCGTGTGGTTTCTGCCCACTCCTTCGACCGTCCCGGCGACGTCCGACCCGAGGATCTGGTTGCCGGGTTTGAGCAGCCCCCCGAGGCGGGCGTACAATGGTTTCCCAGTCAGGGCCTCCCAGTCCGATCGGTTTACAGACACCGAGCGTACCTTGACCAATATCTCATCATCCGCAGGGATGGGTTTTTGTACTTCTGTGAGCTGAAGTACATCAGGCGGACCATATCTGGTGTATGTAATCGCCTTCAAGAATGATCCCCAAAGGTCATTTGGTCAACGGTTTGCAAACCTAACGACCACGTTTCAGGCGCGACGGCTCATGATCGCACCGGCCGTCGACGGCTGCAAACGCCTGTTAGGCTGCCATCGCCAGACCATGAGATCTAGCCAGTCGACGTTGACCTGTAATACCGAGCCACGTCGCCACCTGGCTCGGTGTTCCGCACTTGATAGGAAACGCCGCCTCGAGTTGACTGGACCGACTGAGAATTGAGTGCTGATCTACGGGTGCGAAATACCGCACCCCGTTCTTGACGGCGTGGAACATGTGACGTCGGTCCATCTCATCCGGAAGGATCCCCGAAAGCTTGACATAATCCGGAGCGGCGACCCCCGCAGTGGAAGTCGAGGTCTCGTCGACCCAAGTAAAAGGTGCAGCCGGCAACCGCCGCAGCTGGTTCCAGACCTCGAGGTGCGGACCGCGGTATTGCTCGGGCAGCCCTCTAATCTCGCCCAGGACTTCTGTTGAAGCCACAGCAGAAATTCCACCCAGTTCGTTTTGACGTAGCAAAGCTGATAGGGCGGGCATCTGAGCTGGATGGTTGCCCTTGACTACAGCACCAACGAGGCAGTTGTCGAAATAGACCGTAGCGCTCGTGGAAGACAGAATCTTCATTTCGATCTACCTGCCCGCCAATTCGGCAGCCTGACGAATCCCGCGTCAGTGGCGGGCCAGCTGGCTCACCGTGAACAAATCAACGACTTCCTTCAGACCCGCACGGCCCGGCCACTGCACGCGGTGGTTAGGCAGCCCCTTTCGCCTTGCTAGGCTTCCAGTCGAGGGAAAGCCGCCGTCCGCTCGAGGCACAATCGCGCAGATACAGGTTGATGAGCGTCTGGTAAGGGATGCCGGTGTCCGTGGCAAGGTCCTTG
>JAOTWK010000287.1 GCA_029862935.1 Gemmatimonadota bacterium
GGGTGATGTAGTCGAGGACCTGGTCGATCTCCTCGTCGTTCAGGTTGGGCGACACCATCGGCACGTTGTTCCACTGGGCCAGGATCGCGCGGCCGATCGAGTCCGTCTTGGTCATCCCGACGGGATCCCTGAGCCAGCGCACGAGCCAGTCGTGGGTACGCACCTGATGGATATCCTTCAGATCGGGTCCCACCCGTGGACCCTCGCCAATCGAGTGGCACGCGAAGCAGACGCGGTCGTAGATCTCCTGTCCAGGGTCGGCCGCGACGGTCATTGCCTCTCCACCCTCGCGCTCACCGGAGCGGCAGGCTCCCGCGAACACGAGGAGTGCCACCGAGCCCAGCATGACCGGCAGCGCCTGCCGGTATCGTGCAACACCACGTTGAAACGCAATCATGACTTCCTCCCACCCCCGTAGTGGAAACAGTTGTGCGGGTTGCGGCAACGGTGCCCTTGACAGACGACACCAATAATATCACGATTTGTTCATGGCGAAGTCAAGAATAGGCCGCGTTCTGGTTTCCTGCCGAGGAAGGCGAGCAAATGCTGTCCGGCACGGCTGAGTATGCGCTGCGTGCCGTCGTGCACCTGGCGCGGGAACGCCATCCCCGGAAGCACCTCCGTGCCAATGACCTTGCCGGGGCGATCGACGTGCCGAAGAACTACCTGTCCAAGATCCTCCACGAGCTTTCGCGGGCCGGCGTTCTGCAGTCGACCCGGGGCAAGGGTGGAGGGTTTCGGCTCGCTGTTCCCCCCGAGGAGTTGTCGCTTCTCAGCATTGTATCGCTCTTTGACCAGATCGGCGAGCGACGGCGGTGCCTGCTGGGACGACCCGAGTGCAGCGACAGCGATCCCTGTCCGGTCCACGGTCAGTGGAAATCCACGGCGGAGCAGATCGCCGCGTTCTTCCGTGACACGACGGTAGCCGACGTGCTTGGCGCCGGGAGCCTCAGATGACTGCCGAGTCGAACGCCGGGCCCAAGCGGGTAGAGGAACTCGTCGCCTACCAGCAGGGGGCCATTGTCAGCCGGATCGTGCTCAAGCGCGACGGCGGCTCAGTCACCGTGTTTGCCTTCGACGCGGGCCAAAGCCTCAGCGAGCACACGGTGCCCCACTCGGCATTGGTGCATGTCCTCGATGGTGACGCGGAGATCACCGTGGGCGGGACGGTACATCGAGTGCGCGCGGGACACGTGGTTGAGCTGCCCGCCAACGTCCCGCACGCCGTCGCCGCCCCCGGCCGCTTCAAGATGGTTCTCACGATGCTCAAGTAGGCCACGTTCTCACCAGACGTGGAACAGATGACCCGCGAGCGAACGGCGCTCTCCGTCGATTCCGCGCCCCATCTCTAGCCGTAGCGCCTTCTCGCCATCTCCCTGGAAGAACCCGACCGTGATCGGGTGATAACCTGCCGCCAGGGCGATCTCCCCGCGCCCGGTGCTCGGTCCGTGGGGCCCGTCGTTGTTCACGACCAATCGGTCGCCGACGTGCAACGTGCTGCCGTCGTCGGAGGTGAGGTGGAAGCTGTAGATCCCATCCTGGTCGATCTTCACGTACCCGGAGAAGACGAGTCCCATGTGCTCGTCGCGGGCGTCGGCCGGAATCGTCACGTCGTCTGCGACACCGACGGCGACCGCGCCGTGATTCACCAATGCATCCACACGTTCCACGTCCGCCTCGAAGTACAGGTATCGCAGGCCGGCCTGGAGGGAGGCGGGACTGATCGCGGCCGGCGGCTGGAGCGTGGTCCGGCGGAAGGTGGCCGATCGCGTGGGGCTGGCGCGACCACCGGCGAGGAAGGCGCGGGCCGTGACGGTTGTCCCCTCGGGGGTGACCGCGAGCGACACGGGACCGGTGTAACGGGCCGAGCCGGTGGTTGGATCGGAGCCGTCCAGGGTGTATCGAATCTCGGCGCCGTCGGTGAGCGTGCTGAGGCTCAGCGTGACGGTATCGTTCAATGTGATCCGGTCCTCTTCCAGGCCGAGCACGTGGGGCACCCGGTAGTTGATGCCGAACCTGTCGAGGAGGCGAAACTGCCGCGGCAACCGGGTCACGAAGTGGTCCCAGCTTCGACCGCTCTTCGGTGACCACACGACCTCGGAGAGTGCGAGCAGCCGGGGGAACACCATGTACTCCACGTAGTCGGTGGTCTTCATGTATTCGGTCCAGACGTTGCCCTGGGCGCCGAGCACGTGTCGCGCCTCAGTCGGGGTCAACTCGTCCGGAACCGGCTCGAAGGCATAGACCAGGTCGAGTGGTGTGAAGCCGCCGATCGCGAGCGGCTCGTATGCCGGGTCGGCCTGATAGTAGTCGAAGTAGACGTGGCTGTACGGCGTCATGATGACGTCGTGCCCGTGCCTCGCCGCTTCGATCCCTCCCACCGTGCCGCGCCACGACATCACCGTCGCCTCGGGGGCGAGCCCGCCTTCGAGGATCTCGTCCCATCCGATGAGCCGCCGGCCATGCTGGAGCAGGAACTGCTCGATTCGGCTCACGAAGTAGCTCTGCAGCTCGTGCTCGTCGGCGAGGCCTTCGCGCCGAATGATCTCCTGGGCGATCGGGCTCTGCTCCCAGCGTGTCTTGGGGGCCTCGTCCCCTCCAATGTGGATGTACCGGCTCGGAAAGAGCTCCATCACCTCGGTGAGCACATCCTGGAGAAACGCGAAGGTTTCTTCGGTGGGACAGTAGATGTCTTCGTGAATGCCCCACGTCGTGGCCACCTCGAACGGCCCTGGCGTGCACGCGTATTCGGGGTACGCGGCCAGCGCGGCGAGCGAGTGACCCGGCATCTCGATCTCGGGAATCACAGTCACGTACCGTGAGCGGGCGTGCGCCACGACCTCTCGGATGTCGTCCTTCGAGTAGAACCCGCAATAGGGAATACCGTCACCCACGTACGGATCGAAGTTCTTTTCGAGAATCGTCTCGTTGCGGCACCCTCCAACCTCGGCGAGCCGAGGATACTTCTTGATCTCTATCCGCCAGCCCTGATCCTCGGTGAGGTGCCAGTGGAACGTGTTCATCTTGTACATCGCCATGAGGTCGATGTAGCGCTTCACGAACGCCACCGGGAAGAAGTGACGGCCCACGTCGAGGTGCATGCCTCGGTACGCAAAGCGAGGGGTATCTTCGATCCGCACCGCCGAGAGCGCGCGGGGCAATTCGTCGCCTGTCGGGAGCAGCTGCCGCAGCGTTTGGAGACCGTAAAACAGGCCGGCGTGGGTCGGGGCGGACACCAGGACAGCATGCGGCGTCACCTCTAGCACGTACTGCTCGGGATGTGCCCGGGGCTCACCTCTCCGCAGGAGCAGGGTCACGCTGCCCGCCGGCGGAGTGGTCACCGGTGACGGGCTCACCGTGAGCCCCACACCGGTCTGCGCGCGGAACAAGTCGGCCGCATATCGCGCGAGCGCCATCGCCTCGGCGTCGTTCGGATCGGACAGTGCGACGGCCTTGAGTGCCGCGAGTGGCAGCATCCCCCGTCCGGGTTGGACCGCGTCTGGCCACGGCACGAGGTGCAGCTCTCGGACACTCGTCATGAGGCCCGTAGGCGTCGGGGTCGGCACGGGTGCGGGGGCCTGCTCGACTGGCGGGGCCGGCCCGCCACACGCTGCGAGCAGGACGAGCACCGCGGCACCGATCACGCGATCCAGTTTGCGCATCGTCTCATCTCCTCACCGGACGTCTCTATCTAGACCACTTTCGTCCGGACGGTGAACGCTGGCGGACGCTCTAGGTGCTTCTTTACCGCGCACTGATCCGCTGAACGGATCAGGGCAGCGTGGTACTTTTCCGGGAACTCGGGCGGCACGATGATGTCGAGGTCGATCCGTTCGATCATCTTGGTGGCCGGATCGGCATGCATGCGCTGCACGATCTTGATACCGTCCGTCGACAGCCCGCGCTGGCGGCAGAAGCCGAGGACGTAGATACCGGCACAGGTGCCGATCGAAGCCAAGAATAACCCGAATGGTGCCGGAGCGGAGCCGTCCTGATTGGTGGTGATCACCATGGCGCCGCTCACGGCGTCTACCCGTGCTCCACCCGGGAAGACGATCTCCATTTCCATGAGGGCCTCCGATTGCTGACACGGCGATACGACGGTATGGGACGATACTATCTTGAGCGCTGCTACCGCCACCGCGGAAATTGGCACGACAGTGAGCGCGGTCATCGCGCCCGCCATGACCCCCGGCGTCCTGCTATCTTCCCCCTGTCTGAGGTGGCGGCCTGCCAGCGGCTGCGCCCACCGATCCGGTGACCCTTCACCGCCAGCGCATGAGCCTACTGCACCGCTACCGCCACCCCGGTTTCACCGACGCCAGAAGACACGCCCTGTTGCAGACGCTCCATCATCGCGTCGGCCGCCAGATCCGCACTCTCGATACGGAGTTCTGCTTCAACATCGAGGTGACGCCGCCGCTGACCGCTGGAGAAGAGCGGACGCTTGCCTGGCTGCTCACCGAGACCTTCGAGCCCGAAGGGTACGGTGACCGTTCGTTCCTGGACGGTAAAGGCCTGGTCGTGGAAGTCGGCCCGCGCATGAGCTTCACGACCGCGTGGTCCACCAATGCGGCTGCAATCTGTCACGCCTGTGGACTCACGAACGTCAGACGCATCGAGCGGTCACGGCGGTTCCTGCTGACGACGGACGGCCGCCTCGATGACGACGACGTGGCAGCGTTTCTCCCGCTCGTCCATGACCGCATGACCGAATGTCGGTATCCGGAGCCGCTCGACTCGTTCGAGACCGGCGTCGTGCCGGAGCTCGTGTTCACGGTGCCGTTGCTCGCCAACGGGCGCGCGGCACTCGAGCGCATCAATCGCGAGATGGGCCTCGCGTTCGACGAGTGGGACCTGGATTACTACACGGACCTGTTCGTCAACCGCATCGGCCGGGATCCGACCAATGTGGAGTGCTTCGACATCGCCCAGTCGAACAGCGAACACTCCCGCCATTGGTTCTTCAGGGGCCGACTCGTCGTGGACGGTCAGGAGATCCCGGACCATCTGATCGCCTTGGTGAAGGGCACGCTGGACGCGAATCCCGGCAACAGCGTGATTGCGTTTAAGGA
>JAOTWK010000019.1 GCA_029862935.1 Gemmatimonadota bacterium
CAATACGGCAGGTTGTGGACGGCCGGCTACAGTATGCGCGATGTACTCAACCGGCCCCCAGCTGCCGACGCACTTCCGGCGCCATCCAAGGGACGGCTTTCGGCGCGGCCCCCGGCGCCACAGCTACCCGAGTCCATCAGTGGTGAGTTCGGCAGCCTTGCAGGACAGATCGATCAGATGCGCAAAGACCACTCGGCGATCGTACGAATCGTCGAGCGGCTCCCCGAATCGGAACGGCAGATGCTGCCCGACGTAGAGCCGACGGTCAACGCCCTCATGGAGCGCGCCATCGAGTTGGCCCGTACGCTGCATCATATGGAGGGCAACGTCGACGACTCGGCGATCGCTGATCTCGACGCGAGGATTCAGTCCAGCGAGGGCGAAGCATCCAGTCCCGAGCGCGAACGGCGCCTGGATCTGCTGCGCAAACAACGAGAAGCCTTGGCACAGCTGACGGGCAGGCGGGAAAAAGTCGAGGCACAGTTCGAATCCTGCGTACTGGCAATCCAAAACGTGCGCTTCGATTTACTGCGCCTTCGGTCAGCGGGGGTCGACCAAGTGCTCTCTGATCTCACATCCGCTACGCAGCAGGCGCGGGCTCTCAAGATCGACGTCGAGGCTGCCATCGATGCGGCCGGGGAGATCAGGGAAGCACTCGGGAAGGGGCCGGCTACGTAGCCCCTGGCACCACCAGCCGCGGCTAGAACGCCGCTATCGCTCGCATGGCGTCGGTCAAGTCGCTCACTTGCGGCAGTGTCACATCTTCCAACGCCGGCGCATATCCCACGAACGTATCGAGCGAAGCGACCCGACGCACTGGCGCATCGAGCCATGCAAACAGGTCGTCCGCGATTCGTGCTGCGATCTCCGCACCGTAGCCCCAGGAGAGGGAGTCCTCGTATGCGACGATCACTTTGCTCGTCTTCTTCACCGACGCCGCCACGGTATCCCAATCGACGGGGTTGAGTGACCGAAGGTCTACCACTTCTACACTCACTCCACTGCTCTCCGCGAGCTCCTTCGCGGCGACAATGGAGCGTTGCACCACGGCGCCATAGGTCACCACCGTGAGATCGCTTCCCTCGCGGACGATCTTCGCTTTGCCGAGCGGAATCATGAACTCGGGGCCTGGATAGGCCGACTTGTTGTAGGTCTGTCGGTACAGGTGCTTGTGCTCCAAGAAGATCACGGGATCGTCGCAGCGAATCGCTGTCCGCAAGAGCCCGTTGGCATCCAGCGCAGTGGACGGGCACACGACACGTAGACCGGGCGTGCCCGTATAGATCGCCGCTCCCGTCTGGGAGTGATAGATGCCGCCCCCCTTGAGGTATCCCCCGTACGTGACCCGCACCACGGCCGGTGCGCTGAATGCGTTGTTGCTACGCCACCGGAGAAGTGCCAACTCGCTCCGGATCTGGTGGTACGCCGGCCAGATGTAGTCGAAGAACTGAATCTCCACGACCGGCTTGATGCCGCGCGTGGCGAGTCCGACCGCTCGACCCACGATGTTCGCCTCAGCCAACGGCGAATTGTACACCCGGTCACTGCCGAACCGCTTCTGCAGGCCCCACGTGACTTTGAATACCCCACCCTTGCCTCTCACCTGCTCCAAGTGCTCTTCGCGCGACACATCGGCCACGTCTTGGCCAAACACCACGATGGCCGGGTTCCGCTCCATCTCGTCACGCATGCATCCGTTCAGGAGATCGACCATCGTCGTAGGATCACCCTCGAAGCGCGGATCGTCCTCCGTGTCGAAAGCGTCCGATGTGGGATCGACATCAGGGGAGTACACGAAGTGTATGACGGTCTCCGGGGTCGGTTGCGGCGCGGCGAGCGCTACCTCCGTCGCCAATTCGATCTCCTCTTCAACCTGCGCCTGGATCTCCTCAATGTCGGCCTCGATGGCGACGCCTTCCTCGAGCAGGCGGGCAGGGAAGGTGACGACAGGATCACGACCGGCTTCATCGTCACGCTCCGCCGTCGACTTGTAATGCAGCTCGTCGTCTGACAATGAATGGGAATAGGGTCGGATGACATCCGCATGGATCAGCGCCGGCCCCTTCCGCGCTCGACAATGTGCAACCGCGCTGTGGAGCACTTCGTATGACAGTACGGGATCACAACCGTCCATGTCATCGACGTACAGGTTCGGGAAGCACGCGACGAGACTCGAAATCGATCCACCCGCCGTCTGCACTTCCACCGGCACCGAAATCGCGTAGCCGTTGTCTTCGATGAGGAACAGCACCGGCAGCTGGAGATTGCTTGCCGTGTTGAGTGCCTCCCAGAATTCCCCTTCACTCGTGGTGCCGTCGCCCGCGCTCACAAACACGACCTCGTCCCGCATGATGCGACTTTCGCGGTCTGCGATGTTGGTGATCCTGTCGTAGCGAAGCCACGCCTCGGCGCAGCCAACCCCATTGAGGAATTGTGTTCCAGTCGGACTCGAGGAGCTGACGATGTTGAGATCCTTGTGGCCCCAATGGGACGGCATCTGTCGACCACCCGAGTTCGGGTCGTCTGCCGCTGCGACGGCGGATAGCAACATCTCGCTCGGCGTCATGCCCAGAGCTAGGCACAACGCGCGATCGCGATAGTAGGGATAGAACCAATCGTAGCTAGGCTTCAGGACTTTCCCGGCTGCGGCGAGGACCGCTTCGTGACCGGCGCCCGAAATCTGAAAGAATATCCGGTTCTGGCGCTTGAGTTGGATCTCCTTGTCGTCGAGTCGGCGCGACGTGAGCATGATGCGATAGAGGTCCAGAAGCTCTTGCTTCTCGAACCGCGGAGCACGCTTCCGCTTCGGACGCACTCTCGTTCCGCTCTCGGGGTCGCTACCGGTCATGGCTCAAGAAGATACTCGCTCAGCGAAGCTTCGTCAGCTTGCGCAGCGTTTCGAGTTTGTCGAGTGCCGATTTCGACATTGAGGACCCGTCGAGCTTGACGAGTGCATCTCTGATATCCAGCAGAACTTCGAGGATCAGCTGTTCACGCTGAAACGATGCGTCGAGTTGGCTCATGCGGTCTTTGTCGCCGAGCTCGGACGCCTGCTCGTACGCCTCACGATAGATCACTTCGAGGTTCGTGAGGATGCGCTCCCTCGGGCGCGGACTCATCTCTCTCTCCAGGACAACATGTGACGTGCCACGTGCGGGCTGGGCGACGGAGCCTTTATGGTGCGTAGCCGATTCCCAGGATACCGCTTGGGACTTTCGGCGTGAAGTACGTGGACTTTTGCGGCATGACAGCTCCAGCATCGGCTACCGCAAGCACTTGATCGACCCTCGGCGCGTTGAGCAGCACAGCGGCCACCGCACGGCCCTCACGGACTTCCGACACAACGGTGTCGACATCGGCGCTGTACCCCACCCGCCCGTGCGCTGCCGGGCGGCCCGCCACCAACGGAATCACCATCTCGTCCACACGCGCCACGTCCAATGAAGCAACCGTCGGCTCAACTGAGGCGAGCGCTCGCTCGAGATCCTGGCCTTGCTGCATGAGCAGTGCGAAGACCCGAGGTCCGGGTAAGATCACCACACAACCCGTCCCCCGCTCTGCCAGCAGTGCCAACTCGCGCTCGACCGCATCGACGCCTGACAGTTCGCGAAGCTGGAAGCTCCGGTGCAGTCGCCGCACAACCACATCGACAACAAGAGGGTCACCATAGAGCAACCGGTGCGTGGGAAGGACCACGAGTCCAGCGTCGCCCAGGGGGACGACGAGCCCCGGGATACGATCCGCGTTGGAGTTCTCGGTCAGGTACTGGACGGCGGTCTCATACCGATGATGACCGTCGCCCACATACAGGGAGCCTACACTCGCCGCTGCAGCAATGTCAGCCGCTCGATCACCCACTACCGTCCAGGTCGCCAACGACACGTCACCGAGGACTGCACCGGCGGTCGGCTCCCTTTCCGTCGCTCTGCGAAGGAGGCGCTGCAACTCACCGTCGGCATCCCGCGCGAAGAACAGCAGCGCCTCGAACATCGCCTGCGTCGCCTGCAGGAGTGCAAGCCGGTCCTCCTTGGGGGCGGAGTGCGTACGCTCATGCGGCTTCACGCGTCCAGCAGCGAATGTTTCTACCGCGACGCCTCCGATCACACCCGTGCGAGCGTGCGCTGTCCCATCTCGCATCACGAACTCCTGCCTGAGCACCGTGACCGACGAACTCGTATCTCGTACCAGCACGCCGCGTTTCCGCCACTGGGCGAGCGTCTTGGCAGCCGACTTATAGGTTTCGGGCTGGCCGCAGGGAAGGGTGAGGTGAATGACGTTCTCGGGATCGTGCGCGAGTTGGTCGCGCTCAGCCGGCGTCACCACGTCATACGGAGGGGCAATGAAGCCGCTCAGGCGCTCAACTGTCGCATATCTCTCGGCCACAAAGGGGGCAAGGAGGGGAGTGGTCACTTCCGGCCTTGCCTCCACATCACGTCGTGTCGCCGCGCTGCCATGGTCGCGCCGCGCGTTCCGATTCTTCGAGAAACCGGCGGTACGACGCGAGTCTGCTTCGTGCAACCTCACCCCGCTCCGATGCTGCTGTAACGGCACATCCAGGCTCTTCGAGGTGCCGACAGTTGTCAAAGCGGCACGCCTGGGCAAACGCGGCGAATTCCGGAAACGTCCTGGCCACGTCGAGTGGGTCGAGCCCCCAGAGCCCAATGTCTCGCAATCCTGGGGTATCCACGACGAAACCCTGTGCGCCAAACGGGTGCATCTCGGCCGACACCGTCGTGTGGCGGCCTCCCCCGGACTTCACACTGACGTCGCTCGTGCGTAACCGAAGCCCTGGTTGTAGCGCGTTGAGTAGGCTCGATTTTCCGACGCCGGTCGGGCCGGTGAGCACGGTCGTGTGACCAGTGAGATGAGAACGCAAGGCTTCAAGGCCACGCTGTTCGGGTACGCTCGTGCACACGACCGTGTACCCCGCATGGACATATGGTGCGGCCAACGCTTCCCACTCCTCCCAAAGATCGCACTTGTTCAGGACCAAAATGACCGGAAGTTGGTTCGCGGCCGCCACGGCGACGAACCTGTCTATGAGGTGGGAATCCCAGTCCGGGCGCCTGGCCGCACCGACGACGACAACCTGATCGACGTTGGCCGCGACATGACGGATGCCATGCGATCGACCAGGCATGCGTCGCTGCAGGACAGATCGTCGCGGCTCCACCTCGTCGATCGTGACCGATTCATCGCTATGCACCGCCGCGCGCACCCGGTCACCAACGAGAATGCGCTGCAGTCCCTGCTTGAGGCGACCTCGGAGCGTGGCTTCGAACGTCGCGCCATCTATGTAGAGCCGATAGCGCCCACCCACCTTGGAGAGCACCACGCCGTATCGAGCCGCGCTCAGTGCCGGGCCTCCTTCACGCCCGCAATCGCCTCGTCGAGGTGTCGCTTCACTTCATGCAGCGTGAGACGGCGAATCCGTGCAGTGGCCTCTACGGGCACAGCGCCGAATGCGAGATACGGTGTCTCCAGATGTCCGACCGCGTGATCTCCCGTTTCGGACCACTGTACGAACACGATCGCCGCTCCGAAGCGACCATCGTCGCCCGGGGCGTCGTCCACGAACACATCCGCCGAATACGCGCGGCCGTCTACCCCTTCGAAAGACGGGGGGCGTTCGTGCACCTTGAGGTAGCCACCGAGGGTGCTGTCGTCGCTCATTCGCCCCCTACCGCCTCCTTGAAGACGCTTCCCACCATGAACGCCATATTGCTAGGACGTTCGGCAAGACGTCGCATGAGGTAGGGATACCAGTGCGTGCCGAATGGCACGTATACCCGCATTTTGAAGCCGCGGCGGCGAAGCGAATCCTGAAGATCTCGCCGCACACCATACAACATCTGGAACTCGAACCGTTCCGGCGCAATGGCCCGCTCCGTCGCAAAGGCCACCGTCTCGTCGATGAGTTCCTCGTCGTGGGTGGCGATGCCCGGATAGTTACCGCGTTCCAGAAGCCGGCGCATCAGGTTCGCAAATGACCCGTTTACCTCTTCTCGCTCCTGAAAGGCCAGTTCTGGCGGCTCGGCGTACGCGCCCTTGCACAGACGGACACGGGCACCACAGGCAATCAGCCTGTCGATGTCCTGCTCGGATCGTCTCAGATAGCTCTGAATGACAACTCCTGTGAGATCACCGAACTCGCCGTGCAGCTCATCATGAAACAGTCGGAGGGTCTGCTCGGTATACGCCGACCCCTCCATGTCCATCCTGACGAAGACGTCGACCTCTTTGGCTCGGGCCAGCACGGTTCGCATGTTCTCGGCGCAGAGTCCGACGTCGATGTCGAGACCCAGCTGGGTGAGCTTCACCGAGACGTTGCCGTCGAGTTTCGCGTCGGCGACTCCTTCGACGGCGCGGATGATCTGGTCTCTCGCCACACGGGTCTCGTCCGCGCTCGACACACTCTCGCCGAGCAGATCGAGGCTCACGCTGATGTCTCGAGTGTTCATGGCTCGGCCGACATCGACTGCGCTTTCAAGCGTCTCGCCGGCTACGAATCGTGACGCGACGTGGCGCGCGAGTCGATTGCGCTTGATGAACTCGAAGACGTTGTTCTGTTCGCTGAGCCAGAGAAAGGTGCTACGAAACATGGCCTCGCAGCGCCTATGCCGCAGGGTAGAAACTCTGGTCGCCCGCCGCCATGCGGGTGAGCCGAGGACACGGGGTGAACCGGTCGCCATACTTTTGCGTCAGCTCCTGCAGCGTCTCCACAGCATACGGTACCCCGAGCGCGCTGACATATCGGAGCGGTCCACCTCGGAATGCCGGAAATCCGATCCCGAACACCGCGCCGATGTCGCCGTTACGGGGCGAGCCGACCACGCGCTCGTCGAGCGCGCGGGCGGCTTCATTCAGCATCGCGAAGATCAAGCGAGCCTCGACATATTCACGCGGGACCTGGGAATCCGGGGCCGCACCGATGATCTCATAGGCTGTCTGATCGACCTCGCGCCGCACACCTCCCTCGTATGTGAAAAACCCTCGACCGTTCTTGCGACCGAGCCGACCGTCCTCGATCAACCGCGCGAGCCCCGCCATCGGCTTCATCCGATCGCCAAATGCTTCGAAGAGCACATTCGAGCCCTTGTCGACCACATCGAGGCCGACCTCATCGAGCAACGTGATGGGTCCTACGGGAAAGCCAAACCGGGTCATCGCCCGGTCGATCGCTTCGACGGTCACGCCCTCCTCGAGCAAACGCCCCGCTTCGTTCAAATACGGAGCAAGCAGGCGGTTCACCCAGAAGCCGGGGGCATCTCCCACCACGATGACGGTCTTACCCATCTCGCGTCCCAGCGCGACGGCCGTGACGGTGGCCCACGGTGCCGTCTTGTCACTGACAATCACTTCGAGCAAGGGCATCTTCTCGACTGGTGAGAAGAAGTGCATGCCGAGCACACGCTCGGGCCGTTCCACGGCGGTGGCGATCTTGCCAATGGGGATCGTGCTGGTGTTCGACGCGATCACGCAATCCTCTCGCACGTTCTGCGCAATCCCGCGCAGCACCTCGTGCTTGACGCCGAGGTCTTCGAACACGGCCTCGATCACGACGTCGGCCCGTCGAAAGCCTTCCCAGCCCGCCGTTCCGGACAGCATCTGCTCCATCCGGCGAAACTCGTATTTGTCGATGCGACGGTGCTCGAGGCGCTCGCGCAGCATGCCCCGCGCCATGGTGAGACCGCGGCCCACGCTCTTCACGTCTCTGTCGCGCAGCCTCACACTCACGTGAGCCTGCGAGACCGCCACGCTCCCAATTGCGGAACCCATGAAGCCGGCACCGACAATACCGACATTGGTGACTGGCTTGGGTGCGGGTGGCTCTCCTGCAACACCCCAGTCCTTCTTGAGCGCCGTCGTTGCAAAGAAGATGCGCACGAGGTTCCGCGACACGTCGCCGATCGCGAGTTCCGCAAAGAGAGACGCCTCAATGTCCAGACCGGCATCCACCCCGTGCTTGAAACCGTGTTCCACCGCCCTGAGCGCCGCGACGGGCGCTGGATAATGGCCGCCGGTCTTCTTGAGTACCTGTTTGCGGGCCGTCGCGTACACAACGCGCCGTCCGAGCGGATTACGATCCAACGCAAGTTGGGTCAGCGCGAACCGACGGCGCTTAGGTCGCCATCCTCCGGCGAGTCTGGTGGCCGCTTCGTGTGCCACGCGGTCCAAGATGGCTGAATGGACGAGGTCGTCGACGAACCCCTGGCGATACGCCCGCCATGCAGAGAGTTGTTTGCCGGTGAGAATCATGTCGAGCGCCGCGCGGACACCAATCAACCGTGGCAGTCGCTGACATCCCCCAGCCGCCGGAATGATCCCAAGCTGCACTTCAGGTAGGCCGAGACGGGTCTTCGGGTGATCTGTCGCGATCCGATAGTCACAGGCCAGCGCCGTCTCGAACCCGCCTCCCAGACAGGCGCCGTGGATGGCCGCCACGATGGGTTTGCCCAATCGTTCCAACCGGTTGAGGAGTTCCTGTCCCGAACGCACAAGTGCATGTGCCTCGTCGCGCGACTTCAGTGCGACGAACTCGTCAATGTCGGCTCCTGCAATGAACGAATCGGGCTTGCGCGAGATGAGCACGATCGACCTGACGTCGCCGTCGGTCCCCAGTCGGTCCAGGACGTCGTGAAGCTCGTCGCGCACGCCTCGCGTGATCTTATTGATCGGCTCGTTCGGTAGATCGAACTCGAGCCACCCGACCCCATGCTCGGTATGTGTCGTGAAGGCGCTCATGCGTGCTCCAGCACCATCGCGAATCCCATGCCGCCCTGCGCGCAGACCGAAATGAGCCCGAATTGCGTACCGCGCCGCCGCATCTCGTTCGCCAGCGTGAGTGTGATGCGCGCACCGGTTGCCCCGAAAGGATGTCCGATGGCAATGGAACCGCCCATGACGTTCAGCGTTTCCCAATCGACTTCGCCGATCCGCTCCGACCGCCCGAGGTTCTCGCTGGCCCACTGCTGAGACTCGAAAGCCTGAATGTTCGACAGCACCTGGGCGGCGAAGGCCTCGTGCATCTCCACCAAACCCAGCTCGGACCACGGGATTCCTGCGCGCTCGAGTGCACGGGGCACGGCGTATGCCGGCCCCATGAGCAGCTGGTCTCCAGGATCGAGGGCGGCGACGGCATAGCTTCTGATGAAGACAAGCGGCTCAAAACCAAGGCTCTGCGCCGCGTCTTCGCTCATCAGCACAACGGCCGCGGCACCATCGGTGAGCGGCGAGGCATTGGCCGCAGTCACCGACCCGTGCCGTCGGTCAAAGACCGGTTTGAGCTTCGCCATATCGTCGAGGCTTACTTCGGACCGGACGCCATTGTCCCGCGTCACAGGTTCACCCGATGATGGGAAAAACGGCGCGATTTCGGCGCTCAGGCGCCCGTCTTCCGTGCCTGCATGCGCACGTTGATGGCTGCGCAACGCAAATTCATCCTGGGCACGTCGGGTGATCCCGTTGAGCTTCGCCATCTTCTCTGCCGACTGTCCCATGGATTCACCGGTGGATGGTTCGGCAATGGCCGGCGAAACCGGCACTAGATCCTTGGGCCGAAAAGCCGAGACGAGCTTCAGTCGCTGCCGGTTCGTCTTTGCCTTGCTCAAGCCGACGAGCATCTCGGAGAAGCGTTTGCTGTGCAGGATGGGGACGTCGGACAGGCTCTCGGCACCGCCTGCAATGACGACGTCGGCGTGCCCGAGTCGAATCTGATCGTGACCTGCCACGATCGCGCTGTTCGCCGACGCACACGCCCTGTTGACCGATGCTGCTGGAATACTCGCCGGAAATTGTGGAAGCAGGCTCACTTCGCGGGCGATGTTGGGCGCCTGTACACTCGGGACCACCTGCCCGAAGTAGACTTCGTCCACTTCCTTGCCAGTGAGGTTGGCCCGGTGCACCAGTTCCACTACCGTATATCGGGCTAGGTCGACTGCCGGCGTATCCTTGAGGACCGTACCGGCCCGACAAAACGGGGAGCGGCAACCCGCCACAACCGCGACCCGACCGTCGCTTCGGTGAGATTGTTCCATGGGTGTCAGAAAGCTAGTCCGGCGGGAGACCGGCTGCTACCGAGCCTCCTTGGGGTGTGTAACGACGTAGATTGATCAGGTCGGCGGACGCTGCGCGAGGATGCTGGCGACGGCCTTGGCACGACCGTCGAGGGTCTCGAGAACTTCACGGGCGAGGACGATCTCGTAGTTCCCCACAAGCGACCAGAGCTCGCCCTGCTTGAGGAGGTGCTTATCGGACGTCGGTCCCCAACCCAGCTCGCGCTGTTGCTCGAGGAACATGTCGGCCTCGAAGTACCCACCGGGTTTGACGATTTCGAGGAGCTCGGGGATCCGCTTGCGATCCAAATACTCGAATTGCATCACGATCTCAAATGGCCCCGCGGGGAACGGGTCGCGAGTCAAATCGAGCTGCTTCATGTTGATGGTGACATTGGCCTTCCGTGCCGCCCGCTCCGCGTTGGCGAGCCGGTCGGCATCAGAATCAATCGTGAGAACATTCGCTCCGCGTTGAGCGGCGGCAATCGCATGACGTCCGTCCCCACACGCAACATCCAGTATCCGCACTCCGGGCCGGATCAGCGCCACGTGCCACTGAAACCACGTGCTCGGCATAGCCTGACCCTTTACGACTGACACTGAATGGACGCTCCTTTTTCCTTCCGTACCCGTACTGCCGCTCTGCGCCGGCTGGTCTCTGAGCCCCTCGACCTGCTGATCATCGGTGGTGGTGCCACCGGTACCGGTATCGCTCGTGACGCCGCCATGCGTGGCCTCCGTATCGGGCTCGTCGAGCAGGGGGACTACGGTTCAGGGACCAGTTCCCGCAGTTCTCGGCTCATTCACGGAGGGCTCCGCTACCTGGAGCACGGCCATTTCCGGCTCGTCTTCGAGGCCTGCCGCGAGCGCCGAATCCTGCTCCGCATCGCACCACACCTCGTGTGGCCCCGTTCCTTCTTGTTCCCCATCCACCGTGGCTCACGGGTACCCCGCTGGAGGCTCGCCGCGGGCCTCTGGTTCTATGACCTGCTAGCCCTCTTCCGGAATGTGCGCCAGCATCGGATGCTGAGCAAGCGGAGCCTGCTCAGTGCCGAGCCTGGATTGCGGACAAGAGACTTGTTGGGTGGTGCTCGCTATTACGACGCACAGTGCGACGACGCGCGGCTGGCATTGGCAAACGCCCGTGATGCGCATCGACATGGCGGCTTGATACTCAACTACGCACGCGTCGACCATATTGACACGGCTGGGGGCCGGGTCGGGGGCGTGCGAGTCTCCGACCTCGTGACGGGTGAAGAGTATGCAGCGCGGGCACTCACCGTCGTCAATGCCACCGGGCCATGGTCCGACGCGGTGCAGGGCACAGAGCACGAGCCGACATTACATCGAACCAAGGGCATTCACATCGTCATCTCTCGTGAGCGGCTCGGGAACCACGAAGCAATCACCCACATCTCGCCGCTCGACGGCAGGGTCATGTTCGTCGTTCCGTGGGGATGCCTCACGTACATCGGTACAACGGAGAGCGAGTTCACCGGGCCGCCCGAGGCCGCCGACGCTGACGCCGACGACGTCGTCTACCTGTTGCGATCCGTCAACGCCTTGTTTCCCGAGGCCCGCCTCACCGCCGTCGATGTCAAGGCGACCTGGGCAGGCATACGCCCGCTGGTCCGTGCCGAAAACGCTGAAGACCCCAACGCCGTGTCCCGCGAGCACGCTATCATCGAAAATGAGCAAGGGCTCATTTCCATCGTAGGCGGAAAACTCACGACGTATCGCGCGATGTCCGCTGAGGTGGTCGACTATGTCGCACGCCGCCTCCACGAGCACGATGGCAGGCCGATCGCCCCACGGGCCCCGACCGACCGCGACCCGCTCCCTGGAGGGGAAGCACGCGACCTCGACGTGCTCATCGAGTCGACCGTCCGCGAAGGCTTCGACACGCCTGTGGCGACGCACCTCGTGCACACATACGGCAGCGAGACACCGGCGATTGCGCGGCTGGCCCTGTCAGATCCTCAGCTCGCCCAGCCGGTGATCGCTGACCACCCGACCCTCTGGGCAGAGCTGGTGCACGCGATGCGTCGGGAGATGGCGATCACGCTCAGCGACCTGCTCATCCGCAGAACACACCTGTTCTACGTTGCACCGGAGCGGATCCTGGAGATGCTGCCAACCATCGCTGATGTGGCAGGCCAGGAAATGGAATGGGACGCTTCCCGGCGAGATGCCGAGTTGGCGGCGTATCGGTTCGAGGCGGCACGAAGTGTTGCATTTCGCGCCGAGACTCGCGAGTCGGACGAGTAAGTCCAGCTACGCGTCGACGTCCGGCAGCGCCCCACCTCGCACTCGTTCATCCCGAAATGTGCGCGCAGAGTGATATGCCGCTCGAAGACGCTCGAGCATTTCGCCGCGCCGCTCATACAGCCGTTTCTGTGTGCGCGGCTTCCGCTTGGCCAGGGCGTAGGCTGTCAGCAATGGGAGTCCCACGGTGCTATCGAGGTAACACACGACCGCGTCCGGTAGCTGGTCCGGATCCACCTTACCCCAGCTCACCGCCTCGGCCGGTGTGGCACCGGACAGGCCGCCAGTGTCGACGCGCGCATCGGTAATCTGCAGGTAATAGTCGTGTCCACGCTCTTCGATGCCGAGCACTTCTTGAATCTGCGGCTCCGTCTGAAGCACGAAGTTCTTGGGACTTCCCCCGCCGATGATCACCACCCCGCTTGTGCCGCCCTGTGCCTTCGCATCCAACACGATCGACGCAGTCTCGTTGACGTCCGCAGAGACGTCATAGGCCAGCGCATAGCCATCTAGTTGCAGCTCGGCCACATTCATGCCAATCGACGAGTCGCCGGGCGATGATGTGTAGATGGGCACTGCATGTTCGTAGGCCACGGCCAGCAGTGACTTCCGTGTGAGTCCGAGCTTCTGTTCTCGCTGGCGTACGTACTTCCCCAGTAGGTAGTGATATTCGGCGGAGCTCATCTTGCGTTGGAATTCCTGCTGTTGCGACACCTGACGAAGAAACTCGTCAGTCCGCAAGAGCACGGCATAGTCGAAGAACACGTCATAGATCCGCACGACACCCTGCTCCCGCAGTTCGATATCGTCGGCAAACGGGGTCCCCCGATGCATCGATAGGCCGAGGGCAAAGTGGCAGTCGTGGTAGAGGTTCGCCCCCGTCGACACCATCCAGTCCACGAAACCTGCCTCGATGAGCGGGATGATGGACGACATGCCGAGTCCTGCTGGCGTCATCGCGCCCGTGAGACTGAGTCCCACCGTGCCCCTGTCCGCGAGCATCCGCTCGGCGAACAGCTGGGCCGCCTCACGCAGTCGCCCCGCGTTGTACGCCAGAAACGCATCGTCCATCAACTGGACCACCGTCTCGGTTCCTGTGATGGGCCTGGGGCTGATCGCTCTCCCACGCAGGATCGCTTGCTTTCGATCTGCCATGCCTCTGCCTCGTCGCGTCGTCGCGCTAGGGAATGAGGTTGTTGGATTTTCGGTTGCGGGCCTCTACCACTGCACGCACGACCTCGTCAGGCTCGTCGACGATCCGGAAGATGTCGAGGTCGGAGGGCGCGATCTTACCTTGAGCGGCGAGGGTGTTCTTCAGCCAATCAACCAGGCCAGTCCAGTATCCGCTGCCGAACATGATCACCGGCATGTGCCGGACTTTGCCAGTCTGGATCAAAGTCAGCGATTCAAAGAGCTCATCCAAGGTGCCGAACCCACCGGGGAAGATGATGAACGCCATCGAATACTTCACCAACATCGTCTTCCGCACGAAGAAGTATCGGAAGTCGATCACGCGATCCAGGTAGGGGTTGGCGTATTGTTCCTCCGGTAACTCGATGTTGAGTCCTATCGACGGGGCGCCGACTTCTCTGGCTCCTTTGTTCGCCGCTTCCATGATTCCCGGACCGGCGCCGGTCAGCACCGTGAACCCCTCCTTCCCGAGGAGGCGGGCCGTCTCGGTCGCTGCGCGGTAGGCCGGATCCGTCGGCTTCGCCCGGGCCGATCCGAACACGGTCACGGCCGGTCCGAGGTCGGCAAGCTCTTCGAAACCCGACACGAATTCCCCCATGATCCGCAACACTCGCCATGGATCGGTGTCGGTGAACCGCACGCGTTCGAGGTGAGGAGACGCGAACAGCCGTTCATCAGCCGTCACCCGTACAACCTGCTGCGTCGCGGACGCCTTACTCTGTGAGGACTGCGATCGCTTTGTCATGGTCATCCGGTACGTTGTAGAAGAATGGAGAGATCCGCACGTGTCCTGGCCGCGCGTCCACAATGATCCCAGCATCGGCCAAGCGCCGCACGGCCGCGGCGGGGTTCTCTCGCGGGATCATCACGATAGCCGATCGTTCGGTAGGCTCTGGCGCGACCCGCGGCGCAAGGCCGGCGCCACGTGCTTTGGCAATCAGATCCTCAGTCAAGTCGCGCGTCACGTGCGCGATGCGCGGAACACCGATCTCTTCGATTACGTCCAATCCGCCGAGCTGAGCGTGGATCGCCGCCAGGGCTGGCGTCCCCTGCTCGAACCGACGGGCATCGTCGTGCCACACCACCGTGTGCGGGTCGAAGTCGAACTGGTGTGCGTGTGCGAACCACCCGGTCACACTGGGCTCCAGACGTTGCGTCAGGTCGTCGCGGACATACAGGAACACGATACCGGGACCGCCCAACAGCCACTTGAGACCGCCGGAGCAAAGGAAATCCACGCCCGTCTCGTGTACATCCAGCGGGACCTGTCCCACGCTTTGATAGGCGTCTACGAAACACAGCGCCCCGTGGTCATGCGCAATCCGAGCAATCGCGCCGAGGTCCTGTATCCATCCCGTCGTGAAGTACACATGGGACGTCGCCACCAATGCCGTGCGGTCATCAACGGCCTCTGCGATCAACTCAACGGGCACACGCACGCCGTCGGGGCTCTGCACGATCTCGACCTCGACACCCTGGCCGCCCCTCGCAAGCCACTGATACGCTACGGTCGGAAAGTCGAGTGACGTCGTCACGATCTTCGGGCGAGCGGTGTAGTCTAAAGCGCCCGCCAGGACCCCCGTCGCGGTCGACACCGAGGCGTGCAGGGCAACCTCGGACGATCGCGCCCCAATCAGACCTGCGTAGCGTGCACGGAGATCGGCCAGCGCCTCCCACCAGACGTCATACCAGGCCGGAGCACCACGCAGTTGCCACTCATCCAGAAACCCTTCCACCCGGCGCCGAGACCGGGTCGAAAGCGCCCCGAGCGAGCACGTGTTCAGATAGGTGGCGCGATCGAAGATCGAGAATTCGGCACGGTACGAGGCGAGAGGGTGTACCGCGGTACTTGCAACTGACATAGGCGCCAATATACAAGTATGTTGCGGTACGGGTCAGTTTGCTCGTGCGCGTGTGGGCGCTTTGCGACGTACGAGCGACCCGAAACTGACGAGAGCCCAGGTTGCTTCGAGCACCACGAAACCGATCCGGCGGTCGATAGAGGCAACGACAGTCAGCAGCAGCGCACCGATCAGGTTGGCCCAGAGGTATGCCGACCCCGTGCTCGACCACCACCGCTGTTGCAACGCGACGTAGGCCCCAAGTACGAGACAGGCGCCAACGAGTGAGAGCACTTGCAAGATCCAATTCATGAGCAGGCCACCGTGCGGCATGAGAGCTGGAGGAAACTGGCAGCTGCGTTGATCGCTCGGGCCCTCCTCAACCCGAGGCTCGCATTCGACCTCCTACACCTCGCCTGGTCCTTTCGAGCCCGGCAATGGTATCGTCATCCACCCTTCTTACCCCTCCCGCCCCAGGAATACGTGCGGTGGCGAATGTACACCGCCTACGGAGATGAGGAAGCCGTCCCGCCGGTCGAGGACGTGATTCGGTTTGCCCGTTGGCGGCGGCGGCTCATGCGGCTGTGACTGCCGAGCAACGGGCGGCGCTGATCAAACGGCGCGCCCGGGAACTCGGTTTCGAGTCGGTAGGCATCACCGATCTGTCGCCACCACCCCACCGCGACGCGCTGCGACGCTGGCTCGAGTCCGGCATGGCGGGCGAGATGATCTACATGCACCGACAGGCCGGTCGCCGGACCGAGCCCGCGTTGATCCTCGAGGGGGCCACGCGTGCGGTCCTTGTCACGCGCAACTACTTCACGCCGGATACGGGCCACACTGCGGGTAGCGGGCGCATCGCAAAGTACGCGCGGGGTCGTGATTATCACGACGCGCTGGCCGAACCACTTGAACGGTTGTCGCAATACGTGCGCTCTCTGGGTGACACCCACACCGTAGCCGGCGCTTGGCTCGACGCGGGGCCGGTCCCCGAACGAGAGTTGGCACAGCGCGCGGGCGTTGGCTGGATCGGCAAGAACACCATGCTCATCCACCCCGCGCACGGCTCCTTCTTCTTCATCGGAAGCGTTCTCACCGACCTCGACATCTCCACCGACATCCCCTTCACGGCCGATCGCTGTGGCACTTGCCGGCGCTGCCTCGACGCCTGTCCGACCGCGGCGTTCCCCGAATCACGAGTCTTGGACAGCCGACGTTGCATCTCCTATCTCACCATCGAGCATCGAGGGAGCATCGCCGCCGATCTCCAGAACCTCATGGACGACTGGATCTTCGGTTGCGACATCTGCCAAGACGTATGTCCGTGGAACCTGCGGTTCGCCGTTCCTGCTGACGACCCGACCCTCGAGAGCGACCCGCGTCTCGGCTTCGTGAACTTGGCTGAGTTGGCCGGAATGACCGATGACGATTTCGAGCAGCGCTTCTCTTGGACGGCACTGGAACGACCCGGAGCCTCGATGATGCGTCGGAACGCGCGGATTGCCGCAGCAGGACTCAACCGCGATCCGCCGCTACCGCCGGGTTGAGTCCCTCTCTAGGGCAGGAACGAAGATCACGGCTTCCCCGGCTAGCCGTGCGGCTGTCGCTGGGAAATCCAGCTGACTGAGAGAATCCACGAGCCAGGCAGCCCGACCGGTCGGATCCCAACGGAGCATCCCGGGCGGATCCTGCCGTGTCGACCGGAACACTGCCCGAGTGATCGCGCCGGTGGCATCCAGGCTCACACAGGCAATGCCACCACGGTTCAGTGGCTCCACGAGCGAGAACGGACCGTACGTGAGAAGATTCCCCAACGAGTAGAGGATCAACGCCCCGCGATACCATTCGGCCGCGCGCATGACGTGTGGACCGTGGCCAAACACGACGGCCGCACCGGCATCTACCGCTGACCGGGCGAACGCCACCGAGTTCCCACGGTCCTCTCCGAGATAGCGTTCGGACTCGTTGGGCGTTCGCTGGGCGGCCGTGCCCTCCGCGCCCATGTGCATGGTGACTGCCACGCGGGGGTGTACCGATGCGGCCCTTGTCACATGCCGCCGGACGGCAGCGAGGTTCCGCGGGTCAGGCCCAGCTTGAGCAGTGCTGAATCCCAGCACGACAACGGTGTCGCCGCGTGGGGTTACCGCAACCGTACCAAGCGTATCGGAACCCGTCGTATGAACGCCCGCGAGGCCCAGATTGCGGAGCGTCGCGTCGAATCCCAGCTGGCCCGCGTCCATCGCGTGGTTGTTGGCCACGTTCCCGACAACCACAGCGCTGTCACCCAGACGGGCCAGCGCGGCAGCAGCATTGGTGGGCTGTCGAAACGCATAACAGTTCCGCGCGAACTGACCACACTTGGACGAGGCCGGACCCTCGCCAATCGCACCTTCGATGTTCAGGAGAATGACATCGGCATCGGCCACGAGCGGCCGCAGCGTGTCGAGCAGTCCCTCGGGGTCCGGCGTGGGGGAGACACGCCATCCCAGACGCTGGCTCGCTCGAATTGCCCACGCCGAATCCAAGTTGTTGCCGAGCAGGACATCGCCACCTGCACACACACGTACGTCGAGGGGTACCGGCGGAGGGTCGGCGGGTGCCGAGTCCGCCACCAGCCCTTCTACCGGCTCCTCCACTGGGGGAATGGCCGCGATCGCAGTGTCGAGAGTGGGAATGAGCGTGTCGGGCGCAGATGGCTCCAGTGCCGTCGAGTCCGGCGCCGGGATCTCAACCGGTGGACTGGGCTCACTGGGTGGGGCGGTACTGGCACAGGCTATGGTGGCGCCCGCGAAGGTCACGAGGAGGCCACACTTCACCGGGGCCACCGTCACAGTCCCGTTGGGTGATCGAGGAAGATCGACCGAAGACCGAAGCGTTGGGTCACATGCGCGGCCAGTGCCTTCACCCCAACCGTCTCGGTTGCGTAGTGCCCTGCATAGATGACGTTGATCGCCGACTCTTCGGCATCGAAGTACGTATGGTGTGCACCTTCTCCACTCACGAACGTGTCGACTCCGGCTGCCACGGCTTGCCCGATGAGGCTCCCGCCACCGCCGGTGATGATCCCAACGCGGGTGACCGACTCCGGGCCGGTGGGAATCACACGTGGCGACACGCCGAGGTACCGC
Organism: Gemmatimonadota bacterium; assembly: GCA_029862935.1. The sequence goes on from JAOTWK010000019.1 coordinate 18,481, forward strand.
TGCACGCGCTCAACGAGGTCATCGCGGCTGGTGGACAGCGTGCCAGCCAAGCCGATAGGCTGCCCGTGATACTCTCCAAACCACTCCCAGTCCTCTAAACCCAACGCGCGGGCAAGGACCGCGTTATTCCCGACCTCCGCGTGCACATCCAGCGGCAGGTGTGCTGCGTACAACGCGACGTCGTGTTGGATCAGCGTGCGCACACGTTGCCCATGGTGACCGATCAGCGGCTGCAATCCACCCCAGAACAACCCATGGTGCACGAGTAGGAGATCTGCCTTGGCGACCGTCGCCTGCTCGATCGTGACCTGACAGACGTCTACGGCCGCGGCGATACTGCGAACCGTACCTCCGTTCGCCACCTGCAGGCCATTGAGTGCCTTGGGGTTGTCACCGACCTCGTGAATGCGCAGGTAGCCGTCCAGGTAGGACGTGAGCTCGTCGAGGTTCACGGCCATGGGGATTTGCGCGCAGTCGGGTGGCGGCGGCGGTTACGCTTTCGCGGCCAGCTGCAGGTCGCCTTCTCCGTGCTTGACCACGGCAGGACTCCCCATGTTGACCTCGCCGTTGACCTCGCCGCCTTCCTGCACGATCAATCGCTTCGTTGCAATGTTGCCGTTCACAACCGAGCCTGGTTGCACCTCGACACGCTCGTCTGCCTGGACCGAACCGACGACTTTCCCGCCGATGACCGCTTGACGCGAATAGATGTCCCCTTCGACGAGCCCTTCCTTGGCCACCAGCACTTCCTGCTCGGCCCGAATGCAACCCTCCACGACGCCCTCGATCTTGACGACACCGTTGGTGGTGAGCTCGCCGACGATCCGCATGCCCGTCGCAACGATGGAGAGGTTGCCCTCTTTGGCGCTCTGGCCACTCGATGTTCCCCCTGACCGCTCACTGGCTGACGCGAACACTGACATACTCAGATTCCCTCCTGCACAAGGGAGAGAGGATCGACAGATCGTCCCTCGCGAAGAATTTCGAAATGAAGGTGCGGCGCTGTGGACCGTCCTGTCGACCCCGACAGCGCAATGACGGCACCCGCCGTGACCGTATCGCCGACCTCCACCAAGATCCGTGATGCGTGACCATACATACTCCGATATCCCTCCGCGTGCTCGAGCATCACGAACAAACCGTACTCAGGATCTTGCCCGGCGTCACTCACCGTGCCACCACCCGTCGCCCGAATGGGCGTGCCGACCGGGATGGCGATGTCCAATCCCGAGTGTGGCTCACGTTCGTCGGCGTCGGACACGAGGCCGCGCGTGACAATGCCGGTCTCGTCGAGCGGCCAGTGCCCAGGAATCGAGAGTCCGGTCTCATAGCGGCGGGCCGCGCCTGGTAGCGCTGCTCGGACCGCACGAGCGACTGGCGCATCGTAGCTCCGCACCCGCGCCGGAACGAGGTCACCGCCCAACATAGTCCGGACCTGCTCATAGCGCGCCTCCATCTGCTCCAGCGCGGCAGCGAGTTCCCGCACCTGGCCATTCTCTTGCTGGAGACGTGTCAGCTCTCGGTTGAGCCCAGGGACTCGTGCCGCGGTGCGGGCGATCGGTGCGTACAAGACCCCTCCCAACACGACGACGACGGAGAGCGCCACGCCCGCGACGGCGAGCACACGGCCCAGCCACAGCGGCATGCGGATCGACCGCGACGCCAGGTTCCCGTCGCGATGTAGCATCAAGGTGATCCACCGGCCGCGCCGCGTCATCCGTGATATGGCTCGCCAAGGATGATCTCGAGGACACGAGCGAGATCGTCGTCGGAGTAGAAGTTGATCGTGAGGCGGCCGCTCGACTTCCCTCGCTTCGACACTCGGATGTCCGTCTGGAGCCGCCGCCGCAGCGCATCCTCGACGCGCCGTACGTCGGCGTCGGGGACCCTCGGTCGTCGCGGTGTGCGTGGCCGACGCGCCGCGGGCCGACCACCGCGCGCCAGGTCTTCCACCTCTCGAACCGACAACTGAAGCTCCACGGCCTTCCTGGCCAGTGCCTCGATTTGCTTTGGCGCTGAGAGAGACAACAGTGCGCGCGCATGCCCCGAAGTCAGTGCCGCCGTGTGCACCATCTCCTGAACCGACGCTGGGAGCTTGAGCAGTCGAAGAGCATTGGCAACCGTCGAGCGGCTCCGGCCGATGAGATCAGCAACATCCGACTGGGAGACCCCGAAATCCTCGACCAGCCGCGAGTATCCTCGCGCTTCATCGACGGGCGAGAGCGCGTCCCGCTGCAGGTTTTCCACCAGCGCAAGCGTGAGCAGCGTTTGGTCGTCCACGTCACGCACGACCGCCCCGATGTCCTTCCATCCCAGGCGCTCGGCAGCGCGCCAGCGTCGCTCCCCTGCGATGAGCTCGTACGTATTGTCCTTTGCCGCACGCACCACAATCGGCTGAAGCAGTCCCGAGTGCTCCATCGATGTCGCGAGTTCTGCGAGCGCCGCTTCGTCGATCACATGGCGGGGCTGGTACGGGTTGGGACGCAACGATGCCACCGGAAGCTGCCGGAGTATGCTCTGCTCTTGCGCCTGCGCGACGGTGGTGGGACCGAGGAGCGCTTCCAGTCCGCGGCCTAATCGGCGCCGACCTGCTGGAGTCGTCATGCTAATACTCCATTCGCAACGATCGAGTCGTTTCGCGGAGCGTCAGGC